>CAWUNH010000078.1:0-6293 GCA_963923435.1 uncultured bacterium | reverse complement strand
CATTTTAAACCGGCCTGACAAAAATTGCAAAACACTGAAAATCAATAAAATGCATAAAATTAAGTCCACTAAGGCAACTTACAAACTTCCCACAGGAAGTATATTGTTGCAGTAAACATATTTTACAAGCAACCAAACCTATCAATCGATTCGTTAGGGCCAAATCATTAAATAAATACGGGTCTGAGTTTGCCGGCGGCTTTTCCAGTCTGCTTTAATGTTTATCTTTGCCCCTCACACTGTAAAATGTTCAAGTTTTTAAAAAAATGGTTTGGAACCAAAAGTGAAAAAGACGTTAAGCGCATCCTCGAGCGGGTTAATCGCATTCGGGAAATTGAGAATGGTTTAAAAACCCTTTCCGACGAAGCCATACGAAACCGTACCGAGGCAATTAAAGACGGTATTCGTCAAAAACTGGAAGCCACCGATCAAGAAAAAAACAAATTAAAATTACAATTGCAGAATCCGGATTTGGAAATTGAATCCAAAGAGAAGGGCTTTAAAGCCATAGAAGACATTGAAAAACAGCAGCTCGAAGTATTGGAGGCCGCTCTTGACGATTATCTGGAAGAAGCCTTTGCTATTTTAAAAGAAACCGCCCGTAGATTTAAAGACCATCAGGGTTTAAAAGTTCCCGCAACGGAATGGGATCGTAATCTTGCGCAAACAAACAAACATATACGCATAGAGGGATCGGAGGCGCATTATAGCCATCAATGGTCGGTAGCAGGCAATACTCTGACCTGGGACATGGTGCACTATGATGTTCAGCTAATTGGTGGAGTCGTTTTGCACGAGGGTAAAATTTCGGAAATGGCCACCGGTGAGGGAAAAACCCTGGTGTCTACCTTGCCTATTTTTTTAAATGCTTTATCGGGTCGTGGAGTTCATGTGGTAACGGTCAATAATTATTTAGCCAAACGCGATTGCGAGTGGAACGCTCCCTTGTTTCAGTTTCATGGTTTAAGCGTGGATTGTATCGACCGATACGAGCCCAATTCCGTTAGTCGACGAACGGCCTATCTCTGCGACATTACCTATGGCACAAACAACGAATTTGGATTTGATTATTTGAGGGATAACATGGCCCGAAGTCCCGAAGACTTGGTTCAGCGCAAGCATCATTTTGCCATTGTTGACGAAGTGGATTCGGTTTTAATAGACGATGCCCGCACCCCTTTAATTATTAGCGGACCCACCCCTCAGGGTGATAAACACGAATTTCAAACCTATAAACCCCGTATCGAAAAATTGGTTCAGGTTCAAAAACAATACGTTCAAACCTGTATTGCAGAGGCTAAAAAAAAGTTTTCCGATGCTGCTGAAAAAGAGGCCGGAATGCCCTTGCTCAGAGCCTATCGCGGTTTGCCTAAAAATTCGGCACTTATAAAATTTTTAAGCGAACAAGGGGTTCGCGCTCTGTTACAAAAAACAGAAAATTTTTACATGCAGGACCAAAATAAGGAAATGCACAAAGTAGATGCCGAATTGTATTTTACCATTGAAGAAAAAAACAACCACGTTGAACTCACAGAAAAAGGGCTCGATTATTTAACGGCCAATGTTGAAGATCCGCGTTTTTTTATAATCCCCAATGTGGGCGACGAATTGGCCGAACTGGATAAAAAATCTTTAACGCCGTCTGAAAAAGCACAGGCAAAAGAACAAATCATACAAGATTTTTCAGTTAAAAGCGAGCGCATTCATACCATCCAACAGTTGCTCAAGGCCTATACGGTTTTTGAACGGGATACCGAGTACGTTATTGACAACGGACAGGTTAAAATTGTCGATGAACAAACCGGTCGTATAATGGAGGGACGCCGCTACAGCGATGGGTTACACCAGGCCATAGAGGCAAAAGAAAACGTAAAAATTGAGGCTGCCACTCAAACCTATGCAACCATTACCCTGCAAAATTATTTTCGCATGTACCATAAATTGTGTGGCATGACCGGAACCGCTTCTACCGAAGCTCAGGAATTTTGGGACATTTATAAGCTAGACGTGGTGGAAATACCAACCCATCGTGCCGTTACGCGAAAAGATCAGCAGGATTTTGTATACAAAACCAAACGCGAAAAATACAATGCCGTAATTGACGAAGTGGTTCAGTTAACCCAGGCAGGCCGTCCAGTTTTAATTGGCACCACCACGGTTGAAATTTCAGAGTTGTTAAGCCGCATGCTTAAACTCAAAGGAATCCGACACAATGTTTTAAATGCCAAGTTGCATGCCAAGGAAGCCGAAATTGTGGCCGAAGCAGGACTTACTTCTACAGTAACCATCGCTACCAACATGGCCGGTCGCGGAACCGATATTAAATTGGGTACTGGGGTTAAAGAGGCCGGTGGTTTGGCCATCATCGGAACCGAACGGCACGAAAGCCGCCGCGTAGACCGTCAGCTTCGCGGTCGATCCGGCCGACAGGGCGATCCAGGAAGTTCACAGTTTTACGTGAGTTTGGAAGACAACTTAATGCGTCTGTTTGGCAGCGAGCGCATCGCCTCAATGATGGATCGGTTGGGATTGAAAGAAGGAGAGGTTATACAACACGGCATGATTACCCGCAGCATTGAGCGTGCCCAACGTAAAGTTGAAGAAAACAATTTTGGTATACGCAAGCGATTAATTGAATACGACGATGTTATGAATGCACAGCGCGATGTGGTTTATACCCGTCGGCGAAATGCCTTGTTTGGAGATAAGTTAAGCATAGACTTATCCAACATGATGTACGAATTAATTACCCAAATGGTCGAAACCTATCGCGATCAAAACGATCCCGAGGCTTTTGAAATGGAATGCATTAAAACGTTTGGCACAGAACAGGCGGTTTCGGATACCGAATTTAAAACGCTGAACGAAACCGAATTAATTTCTGTGGTTTATACGCACGTGTATGCAGCTTTTCAGGAACGTACCCGTCGAATGGCCGAGCAGGTATTTCCGGTTGTACGGGACATTTATAACAATCCCAACAACAGTTTTGAAAACATGGTGGTTCCCTTTGGAGATGGAATACGAGAATTGCAGGTAGTTTCCAACATAAAAAAATCGTTTGAAACCAAAGGAATGGATGTTTTGCACAGCTTTCAAAAAGGCGTTGTGCTTAACATGATGGACGATGCCTGGAAAGAACATTTGCGGGAACTGGACGATCTTAAACAATCGGTTCAAAATGCGGCTTTGGAACAAAAAGATCCCTTGGTTATATACAAACTCGAATCGTTTAATTTATTTAAAGACATGATTCTTAAAATCAATCGCGATATAATCATGTTTTTAATGAAAGCCCGCTTACCCGAAGAACAAACGGCTCAAAAAACAAAATTTATTAAAGAACCTCTTGCTCCAAAAAAAGAACGTTTGGTTGAAACCCGCGAAGACCTTAATGCTTCTGCCGAATCCAATTCGGAGGCCCCAAAAGTAAAATCGCAACCTTTTAGAGCCGAGGCCAAAACAGGTCGCAACGATCCTTGCCCCTGCGGAAGCGGAAAAAAATACAAAACCTGTCACGGTCAAACTGTTTAATGTATGAGTTATAAGATTTCTTTTGGAACCGATGGCTGGCGTGCCATCATTGCTCAGGATTTTACCACCGAAAATGTAGCCCGCGTAAGCGAAGCCGTGGTGTATTGGCTAAAGGCAGGCAAAATTAATAATCCGTCCATTGTTTTGGGACACGATTGCCGTTTTGGAGGACCGTTATTTTTGCAAACTGCCGTAAATGTATTTTCTGCACATGGCATAAAAGTTTTAGCTGCAGAGGGAGTAGTAAGTACTCCAATGGTTTCATTGGGCACCTTGCATTACAAGGCCAGTCTGGGAATTATTATTACAGCCAGTCACAACCCACCCTCCTACAATGGGTATAAAATTAAAGGCTCTTTTGGAGGCCCCCTGGCGCCCGAGCACATTCAGGAAATCGAAGGCTTTATTCCTGAAAGCTGTTCTGTGGATTATACCCTAAAACCCAAAAATGCCCCTGAATTTGTAAACCTGGAAGAGTTGTATTTAAATCGGGTTCGCAACGCATTTGATATTGCATCCATACATCAGGGTCCCTTTCGGTTTGCATACGATGCCATGTACGGAGCCGGAATGGGAGTTATGGCAAAATTATTTCCGGATATACCCCGCCTGCATTCCACATATAATCCCGGATTTGAAGGACAGGCCCCCGAGCCGATTCATAAAAATTTACATATTTTTAGTAATTTTATTAAAGCTGAAAAAACCATTAATTGCGGACTTGCTACCGATGGCGATGCCGACCGCATTGGTTTATACAATTCAAAGGGAGCGTTTGTAGATTCGCATCACATTATTTTACTGCTCATTCATTATCTGGTAAAGTACAAAGGCATAAAAGGTAAAGTTGTAACCGCGTTTAGCACGACCAGCCGTATTAAAACCCTGTGTCAACATTACGGCCTAGAAATGGAAACCGTAAAAATCGGATTTAAATATATTTGTGCCATTATGGTTCGTGAGGATGTATTGTTGGGAGGTGAAGAAAGCGGAGGGATTGCCATTAAAGGCCATATCCCCGAGCGGGATGGAATTTGGATGGGACTCACGCTTTGGGAATTTATGTCTAAAACCGGAAAATCTTTAGAAGCCCTGATTGATGAAGTATACGCCATAACCGGGTCTTTTCATTTTGACCGTTTGGATTTGCACATTTCCGAAACGCAAAAGCAATCCGTATTACAACGTTGTGAGCAAGATACCATTCAGGCATTTGGCAGGTATTCCATATTAAAACGAGAAACTCTGGACGGATACAAGTATTTTATAAGTGAAACATCCTGGATTATGATCCGGGCCAGTGGAACCGAACCCATTTTACGCATTTATGCAGAAGGATCAAATGAATCCGAAGTGAGTCAATTGCTGGAAGCCGCACGACATACTTTGCTCAACTAAGTTGCAATTTAACAACCTTACCTTTATTGCATTCTGCTCAATTGTTCGCTTAGCCTTACATCGGTAAAAAAAACACAAATCTATTACAAAAACCCAAATAGATGGGGGGATTTAGAAGGTTAAAAATCTTTATCCCTGAGTTTAGAAAGTAATTTTTGGTTTAGTCGGTACTTAAAAACACATTTTAAAAATCTGTTTTGTACTTGCGGGCCTCTATCAGCAGCCTAAAAAGATTAACGTTTCCCCAAAAATTATTGGCATGTGTATATTCTAAAACGCAAAACTGATTTACATTAAATTACAGGGTTGAAAAAAACATTATACCTGTTTTAAAAACTAGGGTTCTTTTATTAAAACATCATCCAGCTCCCAGGTAGAACCATCGCTTGAAGAACCACTGTATTTAAATGCTATACGAACATTCGAAGCCTTGTAAGCACTTAAATTAATATTGCCCGAGTTTACAAAAACATAATTACCGCCCGAAAGAGTAAAATTAACCTTGGTCCAGTTTGCGGATGAGGGGGCACCGGAGGTGTAATTTGTAGACACGTATACTTCAAGTGCGGGTCCGGTGTATTTGTAGGCATTTTGGAAACTTAATTGAGGTTGCGAAGCGTTACTTAAGTTAATGGATGGCGATATGTACCAAGTTTCGCAGGACTGGTTGGCAGCGCTGATATAATTTGAAATTTTAGCAAAGGTTTGACCACCAAAAGCACTTACCGTCCAGTCAACCGCTCCGGAAACACGAAGGTTTGTCCAGCCGCCACTGCTAAGGCTGTTATCGTTAAAATCTTTACTCAAATAGGTTCCCGGACTGGTGGTGCCTCCTCCGCTGCTGCACAAACTTCCACTTAATGCCGCATCGGAAACCTGACGGAGTAAAAGTTGCATGGTTGTTCCGTACTGACTGGCAATACCAATAAAGGTACCGTTACCGGTTGGAGTTAAGGCAGAGGCAAAACTGGCATATCCGCTGGTTCGAACGGTAATTGTTTGACCATCGCAGGATTTTAAAATTCGGTTAACGGAAAGTTTTGCAGCCGCATTGGAATAGGGCATGTTTTGATCTGCAGAAACAAACTCAACATGTTCCAATCGAATGAGTTTGGATTGAACAGAATTGGTTGCTGCCGTGTTTGCAATTACTTGTGCAATGGTCATTAGTTGGGGTTGTACCGGATTTCCTGAACTAAGTTTAACAATGTTTAGCTCTGTATCGACAGAATCCAGTTGAATGAGTTTATTATACTCGTTTAAAACACAGCCTTTTATGTTAATTCGAATGCTGTCTCCAACATAAAGGCCGCCGCTGTTAATGAGTTTTACGTGCAGGGCTCCGGTAACGTCTTTCACAT
>CAWUNH010000077.1:0-6296 GCA_963923435.1 uncultured bacterium | reverse complement strand
CAGATACAAGAAACAATTAGAAATTACAGACCAAGGCTGGCAGTTTATTACCGGATCAAAAAAAAACATTTATCACCTGGCACGGCATGCCTTTGAGCTGGATACGGCTCGTGTGTATAATGAATCGGAGGATTTTATTCATACCCAACAGGTTGTTTTGTTGGATCAAAAAGGATTTGTTCGCGGATATTTTGATGCCACACGGACGGCGTCCATGGATTCGTTATGCCTGCGCATTAAGTTGCTGCAGAAGCTGGAGCCTTAATATGCGCCATAAAAGAACCGAGTGTATGGGTTAAAAAAGATTTTAAATCCTTTCGATTAACAATTTTATCAATAAAACCATGCTCTAATACAAATTCAGCCGTTTGAAACCCTTTGGGTAAATCCTTACCAATGGTTTCTTTAACAACGCGGGGACCGGCAAATCCAATTAATGCGGCAGGTTCAGCAATGTTTAAATCTCCCAACATGGCATAACTTGCTGTAACACCGCCCGTTGTTGGATGGGTTAGCAGGGAAATATACGGCAGGCGGTGTTGCGCTAAAACACTCAGTTTGGCTGATGTTTTGGCCATTTGCATAAGTGAAAAGGCCGCTTCCATCATGCGGGCACCCCCACTGCGTGAAATGACCAATAAGGGACTCTTGGAAGTAATGCAAAAATCGATGGCACGTGCTATTTTTTCTCCCACCACAGAACCCATGCTGCCTCCGATAAATTCAAAATCCATGCAGCAAACCACAAGATCTTGACCGTTAATTTTACCATATGCCGATCGCAGGGCGTCTCTTAATCCGGTTTTAGTAATGGTTTGCCTTAGCCGGTCGGTATATTTTTTGGTATCTGAAAAATTTAAAGGATCTCCACTTACCAAATTTTCATGCAACTCTGTAAATGCACCATTATCAAATAATAATTCAAAGTAAACGGAACTTCCTACTTTGTCATGATAACTGCACGCATCGCAAACATATGCATTGGCAGCATGATCCAGTTGGGTTTTAATTTGTTTGCAAGAAGGACATTTGTACCATAAGCCTTCCGGGGTTTCTTTTTTTTCACGGGTAGACGTTGTAATTCCTTCTTTTAACCGCTTAAACCAACCCATACAACTTAGGCAATGGTAATTGAAGAATCCAGGTAAACATCTTGGATGGCCTCTAAGAGTTGAACGCCCTCTTTAAAAGGTTTTTGAAAAGCTTTACGACCACTGATTAAACCCTGACCACCGGCACGTTTATTAATTACTGCCGTACGCACCGCTTCTGCCATATCGCCGGCTCCCTTACTTTCTCCACCACTGTTTATCAATCCCATCCGACCCATATAACAATTGGCTACCTGGTAGCGGCATAAATCAATGGGATGGTCGGAACATAAGGTAGAATAAACCTCTGGATGGGTTTTGCCAAATTGCAAGGCCAGGTACCCTCCATTTTTATCGGATAATTTTTGTTTTATAATATCTGCCTGCAACGTAACTCCAAGGTGATTGGCCTGTGAAGATAAATCGGCCGCCGTATGATAATCTACCCCTTCTTTTTTAAATGCAGAATTACGGGTATAACACCATAACACGGTTGCCATTCCTAATGCATGTGCCGCCTCAAAGGCCTGAGCAATTTCAATAATTTGCCGCGAACTTTCTGCCGATCCGAAATAAATGGTGGCGCCTACGGCCACCGCTCCCATATTCCAGGCTTCCCGAACCGATCCAAACATAATTTGATCGTAGGTATTGGGATAACTCAAGAACTGATTGTGATTTATTTTTACAATAAAAGGAATTTTATGGGCATATTTCCGGGCTGAAGAGGCCAAAACGCCGTAGGTTGAAGCAACCGCATTGCAGCCCCCTTCAATGGCCAACTGAACAATTCGTTCCGGGTCAAAATAATCGGGATTAGGAGCAAAGCTTGCTCCGGCACTGTGCTCAATTCCCTGATCTACTGGTAAAATACTTAAATACCCTGTATGTTTTAAACGTCCGTTAGCATACAATTGCTCTAAACTTCTTAAAACCTGTGGACTGCGGTTGGATGCCAGAAACTGTTGCGTAACAAAGTCGGGGCCAGGAAGGTGAATTCGGGATTTTGGAATTCCCGTGCATTTGTGACTCAGAAGACTCTCGGCTTCATTTCCAAGCAACTGGGTAATTTGAGAACTGTTCATAACTGGCCGCAAAGATAATAAAAAAACCGCCTTAGGGCGGTTTCAGATTAGGTCTTAATCGTTAATCATTTGCATTTTAAAGGGCACATTGATAATTGCCTGATAATCTTCACCGGCTTCTAACATGTCCTCGTCGTCTTCTTCATAGTGCCAATGAATGGTTACGGCACTTCCGTTTTTGTTTATGGTTTCTAGTTTTTTAAATACATCCAAAATGCATTTTGAAGAAGAGGTATTAAAATATTCCAACTGAACATGAACCGTTGTAGTGGCCTGAGCAATGGTCGCGTAACGATCCAATGCATCTATCAAAGGTTTGTAAAACTCAATTGAATTTTCAGGAATTGAGCGACCTTTTAACTCCAAGGCTCCTTGTTTAAGATTGAAGTTAATACTGGGGGTTTTGGGCGTTCCTTCTAATGTGTAATTTTCCATAGTTAATTTATTGAAGTAAAGAAACAAAAAAATATAACAATTGCCAAACCCATAGGGTAATTTTTAATCGATTACGTACTTTTATGCATGCCAAAAGTATTACGAATCGTTAATCGTTTTAATCTTGGCGGAATCACCTACAACGTTAGTTTTTTAAGTGCCTATATGGGTCCTGAATTTGAAACACTGCTGGTGGGCGGACCCCAAGAGTTGCATGAAAAAAATTCGCTGTTTATTCCCCGTCAGCATGGGTTAAATCCAAGAGTGATTCCGGAAATGCGGCGTTCTTTAAATCCTTTTAAAGATTTAATGGCGTATTTTGCAATTAAACGCATAATACGTGAATTTAAACCCGATATCGTTCATACCCATGCCAGTAAAGCCGGCTTTATAGGACGGCTGGCTGCCCGAAGCGAAAAAGTAGGTTGCATTGTTCATACATTTCACGGCCATGTTTTGGAGGGTTATTTTAATCCTGTGTTAACCTGGTTAATTAAACAAACCGAACGTTATTTAGCCCGATATACCCAGGTACTCATTGCCATTAGTCCCAAACAGGCAGAAGATTTAGCACTTCGTTTCCGCATTGCACCAATGCATAAATTTAAAGTTATCCGGTTGGGCTTTGATTTATCAAAATATTTTAAAAACGAATTATATTACAGATCCGCCTTTCGAAAAAACTATGGCCTGCCTGATTCGACCTTGGCTTTGGGAATTATAGGCCGATTGGCTCCCATAAAACAGCATTCCGAATTGATTGCTCAGGTAGCCCGAATTTACTCGCAAACGCAACATTCTTTTAAAATATTTATTATTGGAGACGGTGAAACCCGCCCTTTATTGGAATCTCAAATTTCTTCCTGCATTAAATCCGGTAAATTACCTCAAAATAGCATTGTATTTACCGGTTGGATAGAACGCCTGGAGGAGGTTTTGCACGGACTCGATGCCGTTTTACTATGTTCCCGCAACGAAGGAACTCCGGTTAGTTTAATTGAGGCGCAGGCGGCAGGAATAACCGTTATTAGCACCAATGTTGGCGGAGTTGAAGATATTTTAATGCCCCCTCATGATTTGCTTTCCAATGCCCATCAATTGAACGAGTTTGGGGATCACCTGTTAAAATTCATCAATAATCCTGAACACTACCGCTCAAGAGCCGGTGCATTTCGGGAGCAAATTAAAAAAACCTACAGCTATCAACGCTTGTGTTCTGAAATGCAGGATTTGTACAACCGTTACTTAAATCGTTAATGGATGTGCATGGCTTGTGGCATTTGCATCCAATAAAGAGGCACATAGTCCATTTCCTTTAAACGGTTTAAAAATGGCTTATAAGGTTTCAGCAATTTATGGTCACCAATCGCAGCTTGCGTTTGAATTAATGCCTGAACAAGGGATTTTAATTCAAAGGAATGTTTTGGATAATACTGACACGCGAGTGACTCCAGATGATGTTTTTTGCGAATCCATTGCAAGGCTTCATGCAAGCTGCCCATTTGATCGATAAGACCCACCTTTAAGGCCTCCGCAGCACTCCATACCCGTCCCTGTGCCACACTGTCGGTTTTACTTAGACTCCAATGCCGGTTGCCGGCAACCCTTTGAAGAAATTGCTGGTAAATGGAGTCGACTCCCGTTTGAATGATTTTTTTTGCAAAAGAACTGTTGGGGACCAAAAGCGAACCCAAATGGCTGTGGGAATGGGTTTGAAGGGTATCTACGCTAAGGTTTAATTGGTTTTTTAAAAACGAAGAAAATTGAGGAACCATTCCAAATACACCTATGGAACCCGTTATGGTAAAGGGGTCGGCCATTATATACGAACCGGCACATGCTATATAATAACCACCACTGGCCGCTACATTTCCCATACTAATTATTAGCGGCTTATGGCGCGCGAGTTGTTTGAGTGTATACCAAATTTGTTCACTGGCAAAAGCACTGCCCCCAGGAGAATTAATGCGAAGCACCACACCTTTTACTTTTGGATTGCGATCGATGGACTGCAGTGTTTTACAAAAGGTTTCGGATCCAATTTCGTCTGCATCGCCAGGACCATCAACGATGGTACCTTCGGCTAAAACAACAGCAATATGGTTTTGGTTATTGGAATCCTTTGCACCTGAAGTAGATTCCAATGAAGTAAAGACTGCGGTTGAGGAAAGGGAATACTGTTTTTTTATTGCATCGGTAAAAGCACTTTCATATACAAGTGTATCCACCAAATACACCTTTGTTTTTTGTGCATGATTAAAATAAAGGTGTTCTGCCCAGTCGTTTAATTGATTGGTTGTTAAGGAACGGCTTTGTGCAATATCGTTACATGTATTGGACCAGAGGGAAGACATTAGCAATCGGTTTTGATAACGGCTTTCGGGGCTCATTGCGTTGGTGTAAAAAGGCTCTACTGCACTTTTATATTTACCACAACGGTATACATCCACTTCAATGTTCCAGTGACGCAGTGCCTGAGTAAAATAAAGCTGTTCCATTGCCAAGCCCTTCCAAAATATAGTTCCAGATGGATTCATGGCCACCGAATTGGAAACCGAAGCCAAATAGTAAGCGTTTTGGTTATATGCGTCGGCATAGGTCCATATTTTTTTTCCGGTTTTTTTAAACTCTTCCAGGGCTTTTCTTAGTTCGTGCGAAACTGCCAGCGAAGCCTGCCAATTAGAAATACGTATGAAAAGGGCTTTTACGGTATCGTTTGTAGAAATTGATCGGATTCGGTCACAAAGTTCGTGAACGCCCATTTTTTCAGAAAGTGGATTGCTTTGAGAATTTAAATTAAGGGTATAGTCCTGACTTTTTTCGGCACAATCGCCCTCAAGATTTAATTGAATAACAGCGCGCGAATACAAAGAAGATTCCTCGGAATCGGTTGAGGTACGTAGAAGTGAAAAAGTTTTGATTACAATAACCAACACCACCACTGTAAAAACAATTCCTGTTATTAATACACCAAAACAAGATCCTAAAAAACTGGCCAAAAACTGTTTCATAAAACTGTAAATTTAAGGCATAAAACAGACTGTTTATTACCTCTCAAAAATTAAATACCGTATTTATAGGGTTAGGTTCAAATTTAGGAAACCGACTCTGGTATTTGGCACAGGCAAGAATTGCCATACACAAGCAGTTGGGTTCCATACTCCAATGCTCCGGCATTTACCGCAGTAAATCTTGGGGCTATCAAAGCAGCCATGAATTTTTAAATCAAGCCATTGAAATACAAACCCGATATACCGCCCAACAATGTTTAAATATTTTAAAACAAATAGAATCCGCATTGGGGCGTTTTCCAAAAAAATCAAATCTTTATGAAGACCGCTGCATTGATTTGGACCTCTTGTATTATAACAACGATGTTATTTTGTTACCAAATCTAAACGTTCCCCATCCTCAGATTTCAAAGCGAGCCTTTGTGTTGAAACCACTTACGGATTTGAATCCGGAGTTTAAGGACCCTTTAACTAAACTGCGGGTTAAGACCATGTTACAAAAAAATAAAGGAAAAGACCAAATTAGCTTGTATTCAAACGGAAGCCCTAAACTTATTTCCATAATGGGTCCCATTGGCAGTGGAAAGACAACCCTTGCCAAAGCGCTGGTAAAAAATTTAAATGCCCGTTTTATACAAGAACACTATACTAAAAACACAAACCTTCATTTATTT
>CAWUNH010000076.1:0-6428 GCA_963923435.1 uncultured bacterium | reverse complement strand
GACCATCATCTCCCATATAAAGCGTTTCAGTAGGATTGATATTAAATTGTGTTTCTATTTTTTTTACGCAGTCCAGTTTATCTCGAATGTTCATAAAAACCCTTACCCCAAGCGATTCTAAATACAATTTGACAGGTTCTGAAAATCCACCGCTGATAACATGAACAGTAAAGCCCGAATGCAATGAAACATGGATCGCATATGCATCTTTAACATTAAGTTCTCTGGATTGTTTTTGATTTGATTCTAATAATACGCGTCCGTTGGTTAATACTCCATCCATGTCAAACATAAAATGTTTAATTTTTGAAAACCGTTGTTTATAATTCATGACGCTTTTTAATGAGATTGGATAACAGCTTGTATAATTTATTTAATTGGCTTTGAGGTATTAGTTTTAAATGTTGAGAAATAATCCATGAATCGTTTCGGACTGCAGGACCGGTTTGCAACTCTATGGGATTATATTTTTTTAAGTTAACAATCCAATATTGTAATAAGGGATGCCAAATTTTTTTATTTTTAAAGGATTTGGGAAGTTGCGATTCGGCCCAAATCAACAACATATTTGAAAAATTTTGAGCAATCACGGCAGCCAAATGAACGCGCTGTCGGTCTTTAAAGCTTGTAGGATAATGCGTTTGCTTTTTATTAAACAGGCTGTAAAACAATTGTTTTTTAAATGCTGTATTAAGACCTTCTGTAAACAGGGGAATTTGCGTCCAATTGGTCTGATGTAATCCATTAAATGAATACATGGGATACACCACCATTTTTAAACTTTGTTTTTGTGGTAATGACACCAACGCGTGCGTACCCGAACAGTGCCAAACCATAGATTTTGGAAAATAGTTATACACCTTACGAGCATTGTTTAAAATGGCTCGATCCGAAACAGCTAAAATAAAAAGATCTACAGGATGTTGAATGGTGGAAATTTTTTTGTGCAAATTGGTTGTCTGCGGTATTTTGTTTTTTGAATTGGAGCGAATTAAAAAATGAAGTTCTGCAACATTAGAGTTTTGTTTTAAATAATCAAACCAAGCCAAAGCCAGTTTTCCGTTTCCAATAATTACAATAGTGTATTTTTTTTTTGACACGTTTTATTGCTTGACTGTTAAGTAGTTTATCAATGCTAAAAATGTACCAAAACCCATAACTATAACCCCAAGCCAAAGGATGTTTATTAGAGGAAAGGCATAGGCCTCCATGACAATATAATCCTTTTGAAGCGACGTGTTTTCCTGAACCGTAAACTCAAATTGATTTTCCTGAGGCCGGATATTCCAAAACAAAACTTTAATTCCTTGACTTTTAAGTTCGAATGAAGCTGGCTGAATCATACGATTTTTTATTTCTAAATACGGATAGGCCTTAAAAACGGCTCCCTTTACATCAATTCCTCTTAAAACAGCCGTAACTTTTAAAGCGGAATCAACCGGATTTAATTCGGTTCGGACCGAATCAAAAACCAATAAATACCGACTTAATGAAAGGGTGTCACCAATATGGCCAACCATGTTTACTGGCTCTGAATACCCCTTTGAATTTTGTGTTTGAGTAGAAACATCTGCATACGTAATATGGGTGTATACATCGTGGCTTAAAAAATGTCGGGTGTCAGGATCTGCCGCCTTACCCATACGAGGATTGTCTTGAACTTTAGGGTATAATGCAAAAAGTGAATTATACTTATTTAAGTTGTTTTTACTAAAGTATTCCACTTTAAAAAAAACATCCATACCAACGCGTTTTTTTTCAATATAAGAAGCCCAATACGGACCTAATGGAACAGTGTCGCCTTTACTTAACATTATACTTGCCGAATTGGTTTTTATACCGGGTACTGAGGGTTGTTGTGCTGATACTAAACTTGTTTTTTTGGAAGTTGAAAGCACAGCTCCCAAAATGACCAGTACAAATCCAATGTGTGCCCAGGTGCCACCGGATTTTATAAATGCAAGTTTTATGGACCTAAAGGGTGTGGTTGCGTGCAAAATAATACTGCCCACAAGAATTACAACCAAAAAACACAAAACTAACTGCCAATACCAAGTTCCATAAATACCTTTGGGTGGATTTAAAAAATAAAACGGAACCACTATACAAAAACTCAAAAGTACAGATATAACTATGGGCCATCTGACCTGAAACAATGTGTTTTGCCATGGAATTGCAAGGTATTTTAATTGGTAAGACCAGGTCATGCAGAGTACAATAAGCATCACCAAAGGTGCGGTCCATTGGTTGTATGTAAAAAGTGCTGGAGGTGCGTAGTGTTTATCTAATAAACTGTTTAAAACTGGTACGCTGGTAAAAAATAAAATTACCATACTGCTTAAAAACAACAAAAATATTCCCATTCGCATCCATACAGATCGTTCGTTGCTGAGGCCACCTGATGTGGTATTAAAAAAATTAACTGCCCACTGCCACATTAATGTAATACAGGTGTAGGCCGTCCATATCCAAAAGCCCCAGTTTAATACACCAAAAAGGGCAGTAATAAAAAACAAAAGGGGACTCAAAACCATATAACTGGCTTTGGCAATGGTGTTTTTAATAGCCGGAGTTACAGCAAGGAAAATAAACGTAAGCAGGTAAATGAGCAGTTGTCCGGTCATTCCTAAATCGGTAAAAGCATGTACCGACGCATTTCCTAAAATACCACTGCGCGTTAAAAAGGTAGAATATAAAACTGTTATAAAAGGTAATATGGTTGACCAATAGAAACTCGTGGAATTGCTTTTTTTTCGAATTACGAGCAAAAGGGCATGACTGCCTGCCACCATCAATAGCCAGGGCACCAGTGAGGAATTTTCAACGGGATCCCAAGCCCAAAATCCACCAAAACTTAAGGCTTCATAGGCCCAGGCACCGCCCATTAATATTCCTATTCCTAAAACCGCTGTAGCTGCAATTGCCCAAGGATAGGCTTTACGTGACCAGTAAGAAAGGGGAATGTTATTCCAAAGCGAAGAAACCGAAAATGCAAATGGAAATCCCGTTAAAGCAAAACCCAAAAATAAAGTTGGCGGATGAATGGTCATCCATGCATTCATTAGTAAGGGATTTAATCCTCTGCCATTTAAACTTGATAGGTAATTTGCCGATTTAATAAAGGGCAGATTCATAAAATCTGGATGCTCGCGCAATAATAAAAACGGACTGCTTCCAATTTTAAAGTCAAATACATAAACGCCCAATAACATACTGGAAATAAAGGCTTGTATTAAATACATGATTGCTAAAACCGGAAATTGGAACTCCGATTGCCGCAATTGCCTGTTTAAAATTAAAATTAAAACAGCGTTCCAAAACAGCCAAAGTATAAAACTCCCCTCCTGACCTTCCCAAAGACAGGAAAAAATAAACCGCAAGTCCATATCAGAGTTGCTATGTTGCCAAACATATTGGTACTCGTAATAATGCTTTAGCAACATAAAAAGCAAAAGCCCTGCAATAGAAACAACTGCTTTAGTATGCAGCGTAATTAATATATTTAAAACGGTTTTGTTTCTTTGATTTAACAGGCTCATGCAACAAATGGCCAGAGCTGTTATAAAAGAAATAATTACCAGGGCATGCCCGAATTGGCCCGCCCAAATATGTTCACCCTGATAAATCATTTTAGTTTGCCGTCTTTAATGTCGTTGTATTTACTGGGACATTTTAAAAGTATATCACTGGCCTCAAACACTGTATCGCGTATACTTCCAATTAAAACCACCTGTTCGCTTTTATCAAAATCTTGAGGTTTACTTTTATGAAGGTTAACAAAACAGCGCTTGCCTTTTTGATCGGTCATGTAAAAAGAAAATAAATCGGGGTTAATTTGGGGATGGTATTCTGCCGGTAAGTTTTTATTGCACCATCCCACCACATGAAATTCTTTACCTGCTTGCTGGGCGGCCTGAGAAAAATCAGCATAACCCATAGATCCACCGGAAGGCGACTCAACGCTTTTCCATAACTGGTATCCAACCAATACCATTCCCACAACAATCACCAACAATGCTACTATTTTAATGGGTTTCATCGGCAGCTTTTGATTTTTCGAGTTTTGAAATTTTACGATCCGTAACAACCAGCCAGTATACTAAAGACACTAACACAACACCAATAACAGCTATAACTACGCCTATTTTTCCATTGGATCTTAAAACATCGGCCATTTCTACATTTTGAATATCTTGTGCCTGTAGCGCATTGCAAAAAAACAGGAAACAAAAGATGGAAGCGATTGTTTTAAGCAGATTCATGGAATTCTTGTTTTTGAAGCTTATAAATTTTTAACCGAAGTTCGTACAACCAGTAACTTAAACCCAACCAGGCCAGCACCGCCGGATAAAAAACCCAACGCATGCGATGGTCCAGATCGTATTTACTAAAGGCAGGATTTCCGCCATTTCCAGGATGAAGTGAAGCGGTTAGGCGGGGCAAAACCAGTAAAAACAAAATCAGCATAATACAGGCAAACACATTGTAAACCGCTGAAATTTGGGCTTTTTTAAACGGATCGGGAGCAGACGAACGCAGTACAAAATAAGCTCCGTATATCAACAAACTTAAAGCCACCCCGTTTAATTTGGGATCCTGAAAAGTCCACCAGGTTCCCCAGGTATATTTTGCCCACAGAGAACCGGTTATTAAACCCGGTACACTTAAAAACATGGCCGTTTGTGCTGCAATAAATGAGGAATAATCTGAATTAAAATTGGATTTTAGCAAAAAACGAAAGGCCGAAACGGCCGATAATACACACATAAAAATTAAACCAAACCAAATCGGTACGTGGTAAAACACATTTCGAATGGTTTCGTTTAAAATCGGCAGTCGGGGTACCGGTATCCAAAGTCCGGCAATAAAGGAATAAACAAGAAGGCCAATGGTTATTATTTTATACCAAGCCAATCGCATTTTTAGAACTTAACCACTTGCTTTTTTAACATTCTCTATACTCCTATCGGCTTCTCCAAAGATAGGGAAATAATAGGACGGATAGTCCGAAGGAAATTAAAAATAGTCCTCCCAAAACAGCCAATAAATCCCAACGAAAGGCCGCATTTTCAATTCCATCCATGGCTTGTTTACCAATTTTTACAGAAATGCTGTACACAGGAATTAACAGCGGAATACTTAAAATACTGAGTATTGAAAATCCACCTGAAACATAGGCTGCAATGGAACCGGTTAAAACCAACACCGATGTGGAAGCCAGCGTATTCATTGCTAAAATTAAACAGAAAAGTGCGGGCCGTTCGATATTAAACCCCATAAATACCGAGTAGGTCATTAATGTTAAAGCATTCATTGCCAATGCAAACAAAGCTTGATGGCTCCATTTTGCTATAAGGTACTGAAGCGGATTAAAAATTAAATACTGATACAATTCATAACCCGTGTGCTGTTGTCCTATATTGCGCAATGAAATACTCAAGGCTACAAACACAATAATTATCCAAAAAACGGCATTCCACGAAGGCCGGTCTATGCGTGCATTAAAACACAAAGAGGTAATGTAAACCGATCCCAGCATAAACATCAGGGCAGAAACCCAAATGGCCGAATGCCTCCATTCGTGCTGAAACTCTCTGCGCAGTATATGGCCAATATTATTCAATTGTCATTAAATCCAGGCCAATGTCGCGGCGGTAATACATGTTTTCAAAATGAATTTGACTTAATTTCTGGTACGCGTTTTTTCGGGCTTCTTCCAAGCTGGTACCAAATGCTGTGAGGGCCATAACGCGCCCCCCTTTGGTAACCAGTCCCCTATTAGAATTGCAGGTGCCGGCATGAAATAAGAGCGAATTGGCACCTTGCGTGGGCAACTCAATTAATTTATCCGTTTCGTAGGTCTCAGGATATCCGCCGCTAACCATCATGACCGTTAAGGCGTGTTCTGGAGTTACTTCCAACTTAAAGGAATGAAGCTGTTTTAAACTCATAGCACTGAATAATTCCAACAGGTCGGACTGAATTCTTGGCATTACCACTTCGGTTTCGGGATCGCCCATTCTGCAGTTAAATTCAATTACATAGGGATCTCCATTGCAGTTCATTAAACCAATAAACAAAAATCCTTGGTATTCGATGGATTCAGATTTTAAACCCGATAATACCGGATGAATAATGCGGTTTTTTACCTTTTCTATAAATGCCTGGTCGGCAAATGATACAGGACTTACAGCACCCATGCCCCCGGTGTTTAAACCGGTGTCTCCTTCACCAATGCGTTTATAATCTTTGGCTTCGGGTAAAATTACGTAGTTGTTGCCGTCTGTAGCAATAAACATTGACAATTCAATTCCCTTTAAAAAAGATTCTATAACCAAGCATTCACCGGCTTTTCCAAAAGCAGAACCGCTCAACATGTTTGCAACGCATTCGCAGGCTTCATTAACATCTGTCTCTTATACACATCT
>CAWUNH010000075.1:0-6599 GCA_963923435.1 uncultured bacterium | reverse complement strand
CCATCGGTTTGTTTAATTTCAGAAAAATAGTAATATTCAATTCCCGACTGAACCGAAAAGTCGGTAAACTGTGTTACATCGGTAGATTTGGCCTGATGAACAATTTGAGCGGGTATTCCGGAGGGATCGTTTTTAAATCCCCTCCAAATTTTTATGCTGTCGGCCTGCTCTCCGTCTCGGTCCAAATGAACCACCTCGATAGAAGGATAAACATTACCTGCAAGAATGGACCCCATCGGATTCTGATTCAATGAAAAATTTAATTCCGCATTCGGATCGTCGCTTGCATAAAAACGCATTTCGTAAAATGCGTTCATTAGGTTTGCACGGGTTAAAGAGGGCGCCATAACCACCATTCGACCAGCGTTGCTTCGGCCAAAATTGGTATAATGGTTGTCGTGATCGTATCCAATTCCCAAATGATATCCAATGTATAACAGGCGTTTATAGTAATCGAGGTAATTGCCGCTGGAATAATCGTCGTAATTCTGACTGGTACTAAAGGCTAAGCCACTTCTTAAGGGCATCCCTACAATTGCACTGTCATAGGCTGCATTATAGGGGGCATTGGCCAGAGCGGTAGCGGCTGAAGACCCGGTGCTAAAATCGGTAGCATAAGGATGTGCCAAGTAACAAAAAGCACCCGGCTGATTTTTTACTTTTCGAAACAACCCATCGTAATCCGATTTTGCATTAAAAACAGAATAATTACTCCCCACTCCAGGTATTCCAACTTCCCAGCCTATTAATTGGTTAAATCCATAAATTAAAACATGGCCGTTAAAGGTTGAAGATACGCCCCACTCCATACCAAACAAGCACACAAACTGATGGTCCTGATTTTCGGACTGGGCCATGTTTAAACCTTCCTGAAAACGGGGTAATTTAAATCCCGGATTGTTGGCGCTTGAGTAATGATTATGTTCTGAGATTCCTAAAAAATCAAAGTTTTGTGAAAGTTTTGCATAGGCATAACTGCCCGAAGGATTTGTTACTCCAGAACTGAGGGAGTCTTTATTTCCGTCACTGAATCCCGTATGGGCATGTAAATTACCATAGTAATGGTTAAGCGTTTGGGAGAACACAAGTCTCCCGAACAACAAAAATAAAACGACTCCCTGCGTTTTCATTACAAAGTAAAAATCATGGCAACGGCATAGGCGTTTACTCCCTCCTTGCGGCCAACATAGCCCAGGGCTTCGTTGGTAGTTGCTTTAACCGACAAAGCCTGCTCCGAAATACCCAACACTGGACAAAGCACTTTGCGCATTTGAGCTACATAGGGATTAATCTTGGGGGCCTCTAAACCCAGGGTTGCATCTATATTCCCAATTTCATATCCAGAATCACGGAGCAATTGAACCACTGCTTCTAAAAGCCGAACACTTGAAATGTTTAAATATCGGGGGTCGGTGTTTGGAAAATGCTGTCCAATATCGCCTAATGCGGCAGCACCTAAAAGGGCATCGCAAATGGCATGTATTAAAACATCGGCATCGCTGTGCCCCTTGCATCCCCATTCATAGGGTATATGAACGCCACCCAATACCAGCGGCCTTCCAGTCACGAGTGGATGAACATCGTATCCAAATCCTATGCGGGGTTTTATCATAATTATTCTAAAATGGCTTTAACTCCGGGAAGCGTTCCTTGTTCTATAAATTCCAATAAGGCTCCACCGCCTGTGCTAACGTAACTAACTTCATTGGTCATTTGATATTTATTAATAGCAGCAACGCTGTCGCCCCCGCCTATCAGTGAAAAAGCAGAATGTTGAGTGGCCTTTACGACCGCTTGTGCAATACTACGAGTTCCTTGTTCAAAAGCCTTCATTTCAAAAACGCCCATGGGGCCGTTCCATAATATGGTTTTGGAGTTTTCAATAACCTCTGAAAATTCACGAATGCTGTCGGGTCCAATATCCAAGCCCATCCAGGCATCGGGTATGGCGTTTACAGAAACGGTTTTGGTTTGGGCATTGGCATCAAACCGGTCTGCTGCTATGGCATCGGTGGGTAAATGCAATTGTACGCCTTTTTCTTTAGCTTGTTTTAAAAGCTCCAGGGCCGTTTCGATCCGGTCGTCTTCACAAATGGAGGCTCCAATGGAGCCCTTCAACGCTTTTATAAACGTAAAAGCCATTCCTCCTCCAATAATAATGTGCTGAGCCCGTGACAAAAGCTGCTGAATGACGAGTATTTTATCGCTAACCTTGGCTCCGCCAATAATTGCTGTAAAAGGGGCCTGGGCATGGTGCATAACCTTAGTTATTTGCTCGACCTCACGCTGCATTAAAAAACCCATGGCCTTACACGTATCCTTATAAAACTGAGCCATTACGGCCGTTGATGCGTGTGAACGATGAGCCGTGCCAAATGCATCGTTAATGTAGATGTCGCCGTGCCGGCATAACAATTGGGCAAACTCAAGTTGTCCTTTTTCTTCTTCTTTGTAAAACCTTAAATTTTCTAACAAAACCACCTGGCCGCTGTTTAAATGAGAAGTCTTTGCAAAAGCTGTTTCCGATATACAATCTCCTGCAAATTCAACGTTTACCCCCAGCTCGTTTTCTAACACCGGAATCAGATGACGCAGCGAATATTTTTCTTCGGGTCCGTTTTTAGGCCTTCCCAAGTGACTCATGAGCACGATGCTGCCCCCTTGATTTAATATGTGTTTTAACGTGGGAACGGCTGCACGAATTCGGGTTGTGTCGGTAACTTCAAAAGAGGCATTTAAAGGAACATTAAAGTCAACGCGGACCAAAACACGTTTATTTTGAATCTGTATCTGAGCGATGGATTGCATGCGCTTCAAAATTACAATTTTAGCACATGGATACCCAGAGTTTTTAATAAAAAACGTAACTTGCAGGAACTATGAAACTACTATTCAGCGGTATTTTGTTCTTTGCGGTTTTAAGTACTTACCGGGCGGGAGACGGAGATAAAATTCCGGCAACCACGCTCAAAACTCTGGATGGCAAAAAAATAAACGCAAAAGATTTTTCAAATGAGGGCAAACCCTTTATTATTAATTTTTGGGCCACCTGGTGTACTCCCTGCAAAGCCGAACTCAACAACATTCATGAAGTGTATGCCGACTGGCAATCTGAAACCGGCGTTAAAATCATCACCATCAGTATTGACGATCCGCGCAGTTCGGCCAAGGTTGCTCCATATGTTAAAAAACAAGGTTGGCAGTATGAGGTTTATTTAGATGAAAACCAGGATTTTAAAAGAAACATGAACGTTAACAATCCGCCTCAAACCTTTTTGGTGGATGGTACAGGTCGCATTGTATGGTCGCATACCGGTTATGCTGAAGGAGAAGAACTTCAGCTAATTGATCAGGTTCGTAAATTGCTTAAAGGCGAGGCCTTAACGCATTAATTCATGAGGTTTATCAGGCGCTTTGGTTGGATTATTTTTTGCGGGCTTTTATTTCCTGCTTTATTAAGCGCTCAAAATACAGAAAAAGAATCCGGATCGGTTCACGGAAACTTTCAGATAGACGGTCAATACTATAATGCAGACAGTTTGATTGGAGCTCCTAAAGTTTCAGAAAAATGGCTGAGCAATGCCTTTGGAAATGTTTTATATACCCAAAACAAATTTTCTGCAGGCATTCGATACGAATCTTACAATAATGTTATGCAGGGTTTTGACAGCCGGTATAAAGGCCAGGGCATTACCAACCGCTTTGTGCGATACAGAGATGAACTTTTGGATATCACCGTTGGTAATATTTACGAGCAATTTGGAAATGGTTTAATTTTTAGAACCTATTACGAACCTGGTCTTTTGTACGACAATTCACTGGATGGAATCAGTGTGGTTTCCAATCCTATTAAAGGAATAACCCTAAAAGGCTTGATGGGAAAACAGCGCAGCTTTTTTTCGACCGGTCCGGGAATTGTAAGAGGATGCGATGGTGAAGTTGCCTTAAACGATGTTTTTGATTCGTTAACTCAGCACTGGAAAACCCGTATTAATGTGGGATTTAGTTTTGTTAGTAAATTTCAATCCGATGAAGATCCGGATTTTATTCTTCCCGAAAACGTAGGCGCGTATAGCGGTCGATTGCTGGTTAATTCTGGAGATTTTACGTTTTCTGGTGAATACGCTCAAAAAGAAAACGACCCCAGTGCTACCAATAAAGTTCAGGTTGGTAATTCGACCTATTATTCTTACAAAAAAGGCGAAGCATTATTTTTGTCGGCTTCTTATGCCAAAAGCGGATATTCCTTTTTATTACAGGCTAAACATATTGATAATATGGATTACCGAAGCGACCGAAATGCCGGTCTTCAAAATTTATTAATAAACTATTTGCCTGCCACTACGCGACAGCATACCTATCTCATGCTTGCATTTAATCCCTATGCCACTCAACCTCTCGGAGAAACCGGAGGCATGGCTGAATTTCAATATAAATTTAAAAAAGGAACATTTTTGGGCGGTGCATACGGTACCGATGTGACCTTTAATTATGCCTATGCTGCCGGGTTAAAAAAAACACCGGTCGACGATAGTACAACCCATTTAACGCTTTACAAAACAAATTACACCGATTTAGGTAAAGAATATTACCATGATTTTTTTATTGAAGTCAATAAAAAATTTTCGCCTCAATGGAAAGGTACTTTTATTTATGCCAATCAGTTTTACAACCGAAATATTGTTCAATTTGGCAGTCCATTTGCCGGTTATCAAGATATTTCAGCTGATATCCTGGTTGCCGATCTTACCTGGAAATACCGAACCGGATCGGCGCTTCGAATGGAAGGCCAGGCATTTTTAACCCAAAATAAAAGCAATCCAAATGCCGGCAGTTGGGCTACCGGTTTGCTTGAATGGACTCCCCAGCGGCATTTTTTTATAGCTCTTTTAGATCAGTATAATTACAGCAATCCAGAAGCCGAAAAAATAACCTCTGCTTTCAAACAAAATGCCATTACAGAATTATTTGACCAAGTGGGGCTTGATTCCTGGCGCGGAGCTTTAAACCTGCATTATTTTTTATTAAGTACCGGATATACGAAAGGCTCAAACCGCATTGCTCTTAATTTTGGTAAACAGCGGGCCGGTATATTTTGTGTGGGTGGTGTTTGCCGCAATGTGCCGGCTTCCAACGGTGTTTCTATTTCAATAACCAGTAGTTTTTAATATGCCATTTATTCTATATCTTTTAACAATAATTATTGCACTACAGTCTTGCGATAAAATTGATTACCCGGTAGTAAAAAAAGATTTGGTTAAAGGGAGTTCGTTTATTTTAAAAAATAATACTGCTTACAGCAATTCTAAAAAAATTCTCCTGGAAGATTATACCGGACACACCTGCGGCAATTGTCCGCCTGCAGCTGAAATTGCAGAACAGTTATCGGGTGTTTACGGGCAAAGCCTGGTTGTAATGGCGGTTCATGCAGGTTTTTTTGCGCGTATTAAAGCCCCGGATTATCCCGTCACTTATACCACCGTTACCGGAAACGATTGGGACGGAAGCTCAGGATTTGGCGTGAGTGCCGTGGGCAATCCCAATGGAATGGTTAATCGTAAGGTGTTTAACAGCGGCCGTATTCAAAAAGAAAGCAACTGGGGCGCCTTGGTTTCAACCACTCTTAAAGAACCCTTTGTTTTAAAACTGGATGCATACACCGAATACGACACGAGCCTGCGGGCCCTAAATGCGAGTGTAAAAGCCACGTTTAAATCGGCCTACCCCAATCCTACCCGACTGTGTTTGGTTTTAACCGAGGACCAAATTATTGGATCCCAAACAGATTACCGCATGTCTCCGGATTTAAACCCTACATATGAATTCAATCATGTGCTGCGGGGAGCATTAAACGGTTCCTGGGGATCGGTGTTGCGTTCCGGTTCTGTATTGGCAGGAGACACCGCCAGGGTGAGCAGTAAGGATTTTAAAGTTAATTCGGCGTTTAAAGACCGCCATTTAGTGTTGGTAGCTATTGCCTTTGATGAACTTACGCGGGAAGTGCTTCAGGTAGATAAACTGAAAATCCGAGATTAATATTGTTCCTTTTGATTGGGAAACTTATTGTTTCGGACATCGTTGCAATAAGCCCCTATGGCTTTACCCATTTCTTCTTTTAAATTTAAATACCTTCGTAAAAAACGGGGGCTAAATTCTTGGGTCATGCCCAACATATCATGGGTAACCAATACCTGTCCGTCTACGCCGGAACCGGCACCAATTCCAATAACTGGAATGGATAATTTAGAAGCTACTTGCTCTGCCAAACGGGCCGGTATTTTTTCTAGTACAAGGGCAAA
Organism: uncultured bacterium; assembly: GCA_963923435.1. Lineage (GTDB taxonomy): Bacteria > Bacteroidota > Bacteroidia > B-17B0 > Aurantibacillaceae > Aurantibacillus. Next base: position 300 of record CAWUNH010000075.1, on the reverse strand, counting down.
ACACCCATAGGACTCTAAAGACAAGGCGTCCTCCAATAAACGGCTGGCTTCCGTTTCGTCTTGTGCACGCACCGAATAAGTGCCAAATTTATAAATGCTTTGAGGAGTTAATCCCAAATGTCCCATAACGGGTATTCCGGCCGTTAAAATGCGTTGTACGCTTTCTTTGAGTTCTTGTCCGCCCTCGAGCTTTACAGCATGCGCACCGCTCTCTTTCATGATGCGGATTGCAGAATTTAAGGCCTCTTTAGAATTTGCCTGATAGGTCCCAAAGGGTAAATCCACTACAACCAGGGCACG
>CAWUNH010000074.1:0-6680 GCA_963923435.1 uncultured bacterium | reverse complement strand
AGCGCTGCGTTTAAATCTTTGCGGCTGCCCTTCCAGGCAATTTCGCCCTCGTGCAAAAACACAATGGCATCCGATACCGAAAACACCGTATTCATGTCGTGGGTTACTAAAATTGTGGTAGTTTGCAATTCGTGGGTAATACCGGAAATTAATTCGTCGATTCCGTATGAGGTCATAGGGTCTAATCCAGAATTGGGCTCGTCGCAAAAAAGGTACAAGGGTTTATTTACAATGGCCCTTGCCAAAGCCGCACGTTTTTTCATGCCTCCGCTCAATTCGCTGGGAAAACGTTTTTCTTTACCAGAAAGCATAACGCGCGCAATGCATTCCATTACCCGATGGTGTTTTTCGTTAGCCGATAAATCGGAATATAACTCCAATGGCAAACGAACATTTTCGTAAACGGTTTTTGCATCAAACAAGGCTCCCCCCTGAAACAAAACGCCGGTTTTTTGTCGAATTGCTTCCATTTGATCTGCATCTTCTGGGCTAAACACCTTGCCAGAATAATAAATTGTGCCCGAACTGGCCGGCTCCAAACCCAGTAAAATTCGAAGCAAGGTGGTTTTTCCGGAGCCGCTGGCGCCAATGAGTGTGTTTAATTGTCCGGGTAAAAATTCATGTGTAAAAGAGGTTATAACCCTTTGCTCTTGATACGATTTTATCAGATGCTCCGCAGCAATCATCCAAAAAATAATTTAGTAATGATTAAATCCAAGAGTAAAATTAACACGTTGGCATAAACAACACTTTGGGTGCTGCTTTTTCCAACATCCAGGGCACCGCCTTTAGTATGGTATCCAAAATATCCCGAAACGGCAGAAATAATAAATGCAAATACCACTACTTTAGTAAAAGAGTAGTACAATACCCAGGGTTTAAAAAAAGCCTGCGCACCGTAAATAAATTCGTAGCCAGAAACCGATTCTGATAAAATTCCAATTACATAACCTCCACAAAGCGCAGTAACCATACTAAAAGCCACTAAAAACGGAAAAACCAAAAGGCTAGCGGTTATTTTGGGTAATATTAAAAATTGTCTGGAGTTTACTCCCAATACATCCAAGGCATCTATTTGATCGGTAATTCGCATGGTGCCAATTTCCGAAGCAATGTTCGATCCTACTTTGCCGGCTAAAATCAGGCAAATTATGGTTGGGCTAAATTCCAGTATAATGCTTTCGCGGGCAGCAAAACCCACTGCATACAGGGGCACAAAAGGGTTTGAAAACCCATTGGCGGTTTGAATGGTAATAATTCCGCCCATAAAAACCGAAACCACAAAAACAATTGGAATGGATTCAATACCCAGGGTGTATATAGACTGTACTGTGTTTTGACGTAATAATTTTACATGCTGGGGTTTGTACAAAACCCTTGCCAAAAACAAAAAAAACACACCCAAATTATGCAGCAATTTCATGCAAAGTGTAGTTTTGTACCCATGTCATTTAAAAGCATCATCTTGTTGTTTAGCCTAATGTTTGTTTTGATGCAATGTAAAAGTACACAACCTTGTGCAACCTGCCCCAATTTTTCACATTCTAAAAAACATCGTTTTTAATACTTTGCCGAAGAATTAACCGCCAGAGTATCCTGTGGATTCCACAGCGTTTTAAATTGAACCGTGCCGTTTAAAAGCTCCAAATCAGAATTTAGATTCCAGGGAATTCGAATTTTTTGATGACTGGACATAGCCTCATAAAGAGCTTCCGAAGCCGAGCCTGGAAACATAAGGCCACGTATGCCACGGTGCGATGCAGCCGCCAGGTTTAACGCGTCCCAATCCTGAAACAGAACATTAAGAGTGCCCGGAGGGAGCGCTGCATTTTGAAGCGCCCTGCAATAGGCCTGGGCAATGGCCGCATGCTTTAAACCCACCAAAAGAATAACGGTATTGCCGGTACACAACAAAGCCAAAACGGCTTTCCAGCAATCGGCCCAAGAGGTGTCCGGATTTGGCAAAACGGCCGTTGTGCCTATGGGTTCGGGGAGTGTGTACGAAAAATGCTGTGCCCCAACCCAGTTTACACCACTTACAAGGGTTTCAAATTTACCGGGCCAACCGCAAAAGGCATAGTGTGTGTTTAAGGTTTCTGTAAAATAACGATGCGCATTTTTAGGATACACTTCTTTTAAATACTCCGATATTACAGAGGCTTGTTCCTCAACCGATTTTGCCCATGCATATAAACTGTTTATTTTTTGATGGGCCGTAAACGGTCCCCAAATTGCCGATGCCTGCAATGCAAATTCTACCGCATTTTTTAAATCCTTTACCCCGGCAGTAGGAATTGGTATGTTTTGAAATTGCTTGCTGGAACCGCTTTCCGATGTTACAAATTGGTTGTTAATGTAAAACCGTGGCCAAAGCTTTTGCGAATGCATTTACCATTAAGATTTTAAGGGATTAAACGAGGCTCCAAACACAAAATTAAATTGCTGTTGCGGGTAGTTTTCCCAACGGTAGGTGTTTTGATTAATTACATTATGCAATCTAAAAAAATACTTTAATACCCGTGTGTGTTGGTATTCAAGATTAATATTTACATCCGACCAGGCGGGTAATGGCGGCTTGTTTTGGGTGTAATTAATAAATTGTTGCCGGCCCAATACATACCAAATGCCGGAGCAAGATAGTTTACTGCTGTATTGGTATTTAACATTAAACTGCAACGAATAATCCGGTAAATACTGCAGTTGAATTTCTTTTTTAGCCTGGTACCGGTACCATTCTCCGGATACATGCAGCGTTATGGGCAGGCTAAATTCTTGTTGCCAATACCCGCGTATTGAAAGTGCGGCATAATCTTTATAGGTTGGATCAAACATATAGCGTTCAAATTTTAAATTGCGCTCAAATACAATGGCATTTTTGTATTGCGTCCAGGCGGTTTGAATACCATAGTCGCTTTTAACGCGTGTTTTGCCATCCAACTTAAATTCTGCTCGTAAAGGCATATTGGTGTTTTTTAGCAAAACCTGATTTGAAATAAAATTATTGGTTTGATACAACTGGGTCATGCTGGTTTGATGGAGGTTGCCGTATAATTTAATTTGAGCGTTAAGCCAACCGGGAAATAGGGCATAACTGGCTTCCAAATCGGGATATATATAGGTTAATGGACTGGTATTGGCCTCACCGGTGATACGTGTGTGTTCAACCGCTAATTTAAAACCAACCCGACTTTGCCAATGCTTGCCACAGGTATTAAAATAGGGATTTAAAATGCCCATAAAATTATTGGTAACCAATGCATTGTTAAGCGGGCTGTACGACAAATAATTAAGGGTTAATTCGGTCATTACGTGCTCGTGATTAATCCATCGGTCGGCCTTTACATGCGTTAATAGGTTTTGTTCCCATTCCGAAGACCCGAGCATATTGCGTTGGGTTATTTGGGAGCGTGCCAAGGCATTAAAATTAATTTTAGTGCTGTCGGTATAGTGGCTTTGAAGTGCAAGGGAAGGCGCAAGTGTTTGCATTTGTTGCCAAATAGAAGATTCACGGTCCATCTCCGGAACCTGCAAGGCAAAATTAGTGCTGGTATTAAAAAAATAATTAATGTTTCGACGGTACACAAAATCCGGCTGAAGGGTAAGCAGTTTAATGTGTTGTATGCCATAGGCGGCACATTCTGTATTAGAAAAATTATTTAGCAATGTGTTGTCCGTTTTATAATCTGCAGATACATGTGAAACAGAAAGCCCCCACATTCCGTTACGGTTGGGCTGGCTTGCATAATGCGCCGATATGATGGGCATTAAATAAATGGGTGCCAAACCAACGCTTATCAGGGCTTTTGGGCGTAGCCGCTCGGGTTTAGGTTTAAGTGTGGCGGCTGCAATAGGTTCCGGATTAATTACAAATTGGCTGGGATTGGGCAAAATGCCCAAGCTTAGTGAAGTTTCTTGAACGGAAGTGTCGGGCAGTTCGGGAGAAGATGAAAGTTTGTTGCCGTTTTTAACATTGGGTTCAAATTGACTAATAATATTAAAGGTTTGATTTTGCTGCGCCCAATTGTAATTGCAAAACAAAATCAGTACATATAAAATCAAATTGTTTCTTGTTTGGCGATTTAAGGGTTTCATAAATTATTCCGTTGCAGTCTCATTAAGTTGCAGCTCGTTGGCAGGTTCTTGCTGAGGCGGATCTACCGGTTGCTGTTCCTGTTCGGTTATTTTTTTAAGCAATTCCTTGGCGGGTAAGGTAATTTCATCGGAAGGTTGTTCACTAATTAAGGATTCTAAAATAATTTTTGCGCTCATCCGATCGTTGGAAGTAAAATATGTTTCTGCCAGTAATAACATGCCTTTTTGATTCCAATAATCGGTAGCATACGGAAAATGAATTAGTCGGGAAGTGGTTTTTTCTACGTTTTTTGAATCGTTTCTTAGGGCATATATTTTTGCAATCCAATAATAGGCTTCGGCTCCGCTTGAATTTTTAACGTTTTTAACAATGTTCGTAAACTCCAGCAGGGCATCCTCGTAACTGGCCGTTTCGTATAGGGAGCGGGCTTTAATAAAACGGGCTTCGGCCTGCTGCGAAGCATTGGTTTTTTCAAGTAATAAAACCCGTTTGGAGGCCTCTAATGAAACCGCATATAATGAGCTGGTAAATGCACAGCGCATTACACCCAGGCGGGCAGATAAAATGTTTTGAGGCAATTCGGCCAAACTGTCCAGTTTTTGGTATAAGGGCAGGGCCTCTAAAACCTGATTGGATTTGTAACGTATATAGCAGGCTTTGGCTAAGGCAGGCTCGGTGTAGAGGCTGCGTTTGAGCTGAATTATACGAAGGTAATCCTGAAGAGCCTCCGAAGTTTGATTCGAGCGGTACCTAAAATCGGCTCGGTTGTACAAGGCTTCCGAAATAAATTTTCCCTGTGAAAATTTATCAATGTAAAGGGTCCATTTTTCTGCAGCAGCAGCTTGTTTAAGCGTGTCTTCTTGCAAAACAAAGGCCTGACGGTAAAGCGCGTTTTCGATTTGCTGTTCGGTTAATGGGTTTCCAAGTGCTTTAAAATAGGATTCTAAATATTCTACATTTTGGCGTTCTTCTAAAATTTTTCGAATAATGTCTTGCAGGTTTTTTGAAATTTCCGAACTGGGATCCAATTGAACGTATTTGTCAAAATAAGCAAAAGCCATTTCATCGTTTTTTAAATTATAATATATATTGCCCAATTGTATCCAGGATTTGCGTTCCGACTCGGTATTGGGATAACGCTCTTCAATACGCTTATAATACGCAATTGCATTGGTGTACTGCTCCTCCCCTTTATAGTAGGTTTCGGCAATTTCAATTAAAGCGGGCAAATAATACTCGCTTTTAGGATATGCGGTTTCAATTTGTTTTAAGAGTTCTATTTTTTTGGTATTGTTTTTTAAAACACCGTAACAAATTGCCAGCTGATACAGGGGATATACACGGTCGTTGGTCATTTCCAGCGCTTTTTCATAAAACTGCGCCGCTCCTTTAATGTCTTTGCTTAACAAATAGGTGTCTGCGGTGCGCAATAAGGCATCGTGGTATTTAATGGCCAGAGGCGAATTGGATTGTAAACTCGAGAGTTTAATTTGTTTTAACGACTCTATGTATTTTCTAAACTCTAAATTCGATGCCTTTAAATCGCCGGGTTCGTTTCGTTTAAAATACGCGTATCCTAAATGATAGTTTGCTTCGTCGTAATAAGGGGTCGAAGAAGCCCCCTCGGTTAAAAAAAACCGTTTCCATAAAGCAACCGAAGTTTGATAGTCTGCGCGCTGGTAGGCAATTTCTCCTTGCCAAAAAACACTCAAAGCTGTAAGTTCAGGGTCTGCTGCAAGTTCTTCGGAACGTTTGTACTTTATTTCTGCCTCTGCGGTAGCTCCGTTATTAAACGAAATGCAGGCGCTGCTGTACAATGCCTTTTGTAAAATATTTTTCTGCATTGCATCGGTCTGCGGTAAGGAACTCAAATAGTTTATTACTTGCTGGTAATTTTTAGATTTTTGATAATAGTTAACCAGTAGTTTCGAAACTTCCAGCGCGTGTAATGTGTTGGGGTATTTTTTTAAATAAGCTTTTAATACCTCTTCACAGTCGTTTTGAAATTGGCCCTTGTATAAATAGGATAGTTTTACATAATTGAATTCTGCATTTTCAATCATAACACTGTCTGCCAAAAGCCGAACAGATTCCGAAAAAGCAAAGCGGGCTTTTAAAGGCTGATTTAGCTGCACGTAACAATCGGCTAAATGGTACCAAACGTTGGCGCGGTATACACTGTCGTTTGCAAAAGCATTAATTAATTCTTCGAACTGCACCCGTGCAAAATCCCATTGCGACAATTTGTAATATGAAAAGGCCAGCATATACCGTGAGGGGGGCTGTAAATCTCCGGCCGAACTTAAACTCGAAATGGCATTGGTGTAGTTTTTTAAATAAAAATAACTCTCCCCCATGAGTCGTAATAACTGTTCTGAGCTTTGAATTTGGGCCGAATCCTTTAATAGTTGTACTCCGTTTTTTACTACCTCTTCGTAGGCTCCATCCAAATAATCCATTTGAAAAACATAGTTTGGAATTAACGGTTTAAAGGAAGGATTGGTTTCAATTTCTTTAAAAAGCTGTCGGGCTAAACTAAATTGATTTTGGCTGTATGCAATCTGTCTCTTATACACATCTCCGAGCC
>CAWUNH010000073.1:0-6691 GCA_963923435.1 uncultured bacterium | reverse complement strand
AATAACGAACCTCCAAGGTGTCGTTTGCATTGGGCGAAAACACAATAAAGCGGCCCTGTAAATCGCTAACCGTTCCATTACCGTTGCTTTTTAGTATTATATAGGCAAAGGGCAGGGGACTTTGCCCATCGGACTCAAAAACCTGTCCTAAAAATCGGTATTGGGCCTGGAGGGATAACATGCCTGTTAAGCATAAAAAAAACATGCCCTTATGAACCATAAGGAAAGGTAGCTTTTGGAACTGTAATTTTCAACAATTTTTCACGCTTTTAGGCTTTTTTGTTAACTATCCTTTTTAAATAAAACCATCAAATAGTTTATCTTAGAACCGTGGAAAATTTTTTAGTATCAGCCCGTAAATACCGACCCCAGGTTTTTGAAACCGTTGTGGGACAATCGCACGTTACCGGAACATTAAAAAATGCCATAATAAACCAACAGTTGGCCCAGGCGTATTTATTTTGCGGACCCCGCGGGGTGGGAAAAACCACCTGTGCCCGAATTTTTGCCAAAACCATTAATTGTGAAAATCCTTTGCAGGGAGAGCCTTGCAACCGTTGCACATCCTGTTCATCGTTTAACGAGGGCAGCTCGCTGAATATTTATGAATTGGATGCGGCCAGTAACAATTCTGTAGACGATATCCGTCAATTGGTAGATCAGGTCCGCTTTGCGCCTCAGCTGGGATCTTTTAAAGTGTATATTATTGACGAGGTGCATATGCTGAGTACCGCGGCCTTTAATGCTTTTTTAAAAACCCTGGAAGAGCCTCCGGTACATGCTAAATTTATTTTAGCAACCACCGAAAAACATAAAATTATACCCACTATTTTATCCCGTTGCCAGGTATTTACATTCAATCGCATTAAACTGGAAGACATTTCCCGCCATTTAGCATATTTGGCACAGTCGGAACACGTGCGCGCGGAACCCGAGGCCCTTACAGTAATTGCCGAAAAAGCAGAAGGCGGTTTGCGCGATGCCTGTTCCTTGTTTGATCAAATGGTAGCCTCTACCAACAGCCATTTAACCTATGCGGCTGTAGTTGAGCATCTTCATGTGTTGGACGCATCCGTTTATTTTAAAATTTCCGATACGTTTTTAAATTCAAACCGGGCGGACAGTTTATTAATTTTTAACGAGGTATTAAATCAAGGCTTTGATCCGCATCAGTTTATAATGGGATTGGGCCAACATTTTAGAAACATGTACCTCTGCAAATTTCCGGCAGCAGCCGATTTGTTGGAAACCAGCCCCGCTCTTAAAGAACGCTATATTCATCAAGCCAAGAGTTTTGCCGAGGTTTTGTTGGTTAAGTTTATTACCCTGGTTCAAAAAGTTGATGCACAGTACAAAGCTTCTAAAAATCAAAGACTGTTGATTGAATGGGTTCTCCTTCAGATGAGCTATCTGAGCGTATCGGAGGCACCTGAAAAAAAAAAGTCTCTGAGCGAACCTGATGCAGAACAACCAACAGCTTCAAATGCAACCCATGCCACAGCCCTGCCTGTGCAAGCACAAGTTGCAACACCTGCAAATGTCCCTGCGCCATTAAATTCTGAATTAAAACAAAACTCAACACAACCCGTTATTGGCGAAACATCTGCCTTAAATACCACTGTTGAAATTGATTTAACTCAAAAAAACAATGCTGCAGATGTTTTACAGTCTTCAGCATCAAATCCTGCAATAGCATCCGGCCCGATGCAATTAAATCCAACGCAAGAAATTTCAGAAACCCTGCCTTTGGCATCGGGTCCGTCTTCGGGCACTTTAAAAATAAAATCCGGATTTAGCATTACGGTTTCTAAACAAAAAAAAGAACATAAAGCAACTGAAGCCCTTCAAAACGCATTACTGCCCGATGAGCCCATTCGTGTTGAACAGATCCGTGAATTTTTATTTCAACATGCAGAAATGCTTCAAACCAAAGGACAATATCAAAAATCTATTTTATTTAAAAACGCACATGTAGAACTCATTGGCTCCGAATGCAGTTTAACCTTAATGAACGAAACGCAAATGGAACTTTTTGATGCATTAAAACAAGATTTACTCGACCGAATGCGACTCCAATTAAAACACCGATCGCTTCAGTTATCGGCTTCTATTTCCAAATCCGATACCAGCCTTAAAGCGTTTCGTCCAGCCGATATTTTAGTTGAAATGAGTCAAAAAAACCCATTGATAAGTTCTTTAAAACAAGAATTGGATTTAGACATTGATTATTAAATATGAACTACGGGCTCATCCTTTTAAATTTTTTGCTTGTAACGGGTTTATTTGCTCAAAAACCTGGCAAATACATGGGCCGTACCCCGCCCTTAATGGACACCGGCATTACCCAACGCGTGCAAACCGTTCCCGGCGATCCGATGGGGGTCCGGCACTATACGCTGCGCAATGGCTTGCAGGTATTTTTAACCGTTAACAAGCAAACACCCCGCATACAAACAATGATTGCAGTGCGGGCCGGAAGTAAAAACGACCCCTCCGACAACACCGGTTTGGCGCATTATCTCGAACACATGCTGTTTAAAGGAACCCACGACTATGGTACGCTTAACGACCGGGCCGAACAAAGGTATTTGTCGGAAATAGAAAATCTATTTGAAATTTATCGAAAAACATCCGACACCCTTCAAAGATCCCGGATCTATCATTCCATTGACAGTTTAAGTTTAATTGCCTCGCAGTATGCAATAGCCAATGAGTACGATAAACTGATGAGTCATATAGGTGCCGAGGGAACCAATGCATTTACCTGGTTTGATCAAACCGTTTACATTAACGATATTCCAAGCAATCAAGCAGATGCCTGGTTAACCATAGAGTCCAACCGATTTAAAAATCCGGTATTTAGATTGTTTCATACCGAGTTGGAAGCGGTGTACGAAGAAAAAAACCGGAGCCTGGATAACGACGATGATAAACTTTGGGACGCCTTGTTTTACCGCTTATTTCCTCAACACACCTATGGAAGCCAAACCACTATTGGAACGGTTGAACATTTAAAAAATCCCTCTTTAAAAGCCATACGCGAATTTTACAAGTCCTATTACTTGCCCAATAATATGGCCATTATTCTCTCAGGCGACTTTAATCCGGATGAACTTATTAAAAAAATAGAAGCAGCATTTTCAGGTTTTCAGTCGGGTAATATTCCAAAACGTACCGTTAATTCTCCGTTTACCCCCACGGAGGGACCCATAAGCGTATGGGGTCCTAATCCGGAATCTTTAATTATTGGATACCGTTACCCGGCAGCCGGTAGCTACGAGTCCGATGTGGCTTTGCTCTGCAGTTTAATTTTAAACAACGGTACAGCAGGCTTATTGGACCTTCATGTAAATCAAGCTCAAAAAGCAATCAATGCCAACGCAATTAATTTTAATTTAAATGAATTTAGTTTTTTTGGGGTGAGTGCCAATCCAAAAAACCAACAAAGCTTGCCGGAACTGGAATCTTTGTTACGTAACGAAATAAAAAAATTACAGGACGGAACTTTTCCGGATTGGTTGGTACAAGCTGCTATAACCGACATCAAGTTAAAAAAAACCAAAGAATTGGAACAAAACAGCAGTCGGGCGTATGCAGTGTTAAACGCATTTATCAACGGTATTTCATGGTCCTATCAAAACGATTGGCTTAATCGAATTCAAAAAATTACCAAGCAAGACATTCAACAATTTGCTAAAACCTATTTAAACGACCGGGTTTCGGTTGTTGTGTACAAACGTTTGGGAACCGATACAACTCAACAAAGGGTAAAAAAACCAACCATTACGCCCGTTTCCGTTAACCGAGACGCCGAATCCGATTTTGTAAAAAAAATAAAATCTCAGTCGTTGCCTGAACTTACACCGGTATTTATAGATTATTCTAAAGACCTTTCATCCGGATTGCTTATGCCGGGGCGTACCTATTTATATAAACGTAATGAAGAAAATGAATTGTTCGAATGTTACATCCGCTTACAGCTCGGAAGTCAGCAAAACAAATTACTCCCGGTAGCAATTCAATACATCCCTTTTTTAGGATCTTCAGAAAAATCGCCCCAAACGGTTAAAGAACTCTTATACCGCATGGGTTGCCAGTTAAGCGTTTTTAACGATGCAGAAAAAACATGGATTCAATTGTCCGGATTGCACGAATCGTTTGAACCGGCTTTAAAAATTGTGGCTGAAATTTTACAAAAGCCCAAGGTATTGGAAAGTAAACTTCAAAGTTTAATTTCCGACGTGTTAAAAACCAGGGAAAATGCTAAAATGGACAAACGTATTTTGTTAAATAAAGCCTTGTATAATTACGTTGTTTATGGTCCCGAAAACCCTTTTACATGCCAGCTTTCTAACGAGGCTTTAAAACTTACTACTACTTCGCAAATCGAATCCTTGATTGCATCTTTGCTCCAGTATCAACACGAAATTTTATATTACGGTCCCGGCGGGGAAGACGCCTTTAAAAAATCGATAAATGCATGTTTACCGGTTAAACAAAGTTTAAAAAAATGCCCGGAATTTAAACCCTGGATTCAAAGAGATTTACAAAATAAAATATTTGCTGCCGAGTTTGATATGACTCAGGCCGAAGCCCTGTTTGTAAGCAAAGGTTCCGCTTTTTCGCCCACCCTGTTACCTGCCTCCAGTTTATACAATACTTATTTTGGTGGAGGCATGAGCAGTTTGGTGTTTCAAGAATTACGTGAATCCAAAGCATTGGCCTATGCAACGTATGCGCGGCACAGTACGCCCAATAAACCCTATTACCACTTTGTTAACATGGCATATATAGGAACCCAGGCCGATAAATTAGAATTGGCACTGAGTGGAATGACCCAATTATTGGACAGTTTACCGTATTCAAAATTTAGTTTCGAAAACTCAAAATCATCGGCTATACAAGAAATACAAGCTCAGCGGGTCTTACGAAGCGATGTGCTGTTTAATGCCCTTCAGGCTCGGGAGATGTTACACGCGGCCGATCCCCGGCAAATTATTTACCAGGCCTTACCTGCTTTGCAATTTTCGGACCTATTACAATTTCACCGACAGGAAGTAAAAACCAAACCCCGTTCCCTTTTATTAATTGGTAAAAAAGAATTTTTAAAAGAATCTGTTTTAAAACCTTATGGTACATTAGAATTTATAGATTTAAAAACCCTTTATGGATATTAACGCGCATCCGTTTCAAAACACCCGCATTGCTTTTGAATCTAAATCCAATTCTGACTTAAAACAATCGTACATATTGTTTAAAGTATTATCGTATCCCTGGATGGTTCGCTGGGGGGCATGGATTAGTCCAATATTGCTTAAAATTGGATTTAAGTCCATTATTCGTAAAACACTTTTTAAACAATTTGTGGGAGGCGAGTATTTAAAAGACTGTTCGCAAACCGTCAACCGATTGAATCAGTATAACGTTGGATCTATTTTGGATTACAGTGTAGAAGGTAAAGCAGAAGAAAGGGTTTTTGACGAAACAGCCTCTGAAATTATTGCCAGTATTGACAACGCTTGCCAAAATTCTGCCATTCCATTTAGTGTGTTTAAAGTAACCGGAATAGCATCCATGGAGCTTTTGGAAGCCGTTAGCTCCAACCAAGTTTTGTCCGATTCCCAACAGCAAACCTGGATACGGGCTAAAAACCGTGTTCAACGCATTTGCGATGCTGCCTACAGCAAACAGCAAAAATTATTTATTGATGCTGAAGAAAGCTGGATTCAACCCGCCATTGACAATTTAGCAATGGAACACATGCAACGGTTAAATAAGGACGCCGTATGGATTTTTAACACCTATCAATTCTATCGTAAAGACCGTTTGGAGGTTTTAAAAAAGCATTTTTTGGAGGCCAACACTTTAGGCTTTAAAATTGGTGCAAAATTGGTTCGTGGTGCTTATATGGAAAAAGAACGCGCACGCGCACTTCAATACGGCTATGAAGATCCTATTCAAACATCAAAGGAGTTAACCGATCAGGATTACAATGCGGCGCTCCGGTTTTGTTTAGAGCACTATAAAAATTTAGCTTTTTGTGCCGGAACCCACAATGAAGAAAGCAGTGCATTGCTTGTTCATGAAATGAAGTTACGTGCAATTGAGCCAAATCATCCACACATTTATTTTTCTCAGCTTTTTGGTATGTCGGATCATATAAGTTTTAACCTTTCGCATGAAGGGTACAATGTTGCAAAGTATTTACCCTATGGTCCCGTAGAAGACGTGTTGCCTTATTTAATTCGAAGGGCACAGGAAAACACAAGTGTTAAAGGCCAAACCGGACGCGAATTACAACGAATTACGCAAGAATTACAACGACGCAAATCGCTTTAACCAGTTTATGATGTTGGAGGATCCCATCTTTAAAACCGTTACAAAATCGGCGGAGCTTATTCAACAACCCACCTATGTTGTTGGAGGCTATGTGCGGGATTATTTTTTACACCGTCCATGTAAAGACATAGATTTTGTTACTGTAGGCTCTGGTATAAAACTGGCAGAAACGGTGCATCAGCAATTAGAGGATTCTAAATTATCGGTTTTTAAAAATTTTGGAACCGCGCAATTGGTATGGAACGGTTATGAACTCGAGTTTGTGGGCGCTCGAAAAGAAAGCTATTCGCGAAACTCCAGAAAACCCCTGGTAGAAAACGGCGACTTAATCGATGATTTAAGCCGGCGAGAT
>CAWUNH010000072.1:0-6714 GCA_963923435.1 uncultured bacterium | reverse complement strand
TAAAAAGGCTTTGTATTACGTCTGTAAAATTTATTATTTTTTATGTTACCGTCGGTTTTTTTAACGACCGCTAATTAGTGGCTTATTTAATATGTATATAAGCATCGCTTAATAATTGTTCTCTTAACTTACCCATGCCCTCAGCAGCCTTGGACTGAATCCATTGGTATCCCATCGGAAGATTACTTTGCGGTAAATGGGGATCTATAACCCATACCGGAATTTGGGGTTTTAAATGGTTTAACAAGCCGGCCGCTGGATAAACCTGCAGCGAGGTGCCAATTACAATACAAATATCTGCATGTGCCATATAATTTTGTGCCGTAGACATAAAGGGTACAGTTTCTCCAAACCACACAATATGGGGTCTTAATAAACTTCCTTTTTCACAGCGGGAATCGGACTGCAATCCTTGGTTGGGCATGGGAACAATAATATCTTGATATAATTCGCTTCGGGCCTTGGTTAACTCGCCATGTAAATGCAGCACCGATGTGCTTCCGGCGCGTTCGTGTAAATTGTCTACATTTTGAGTGATTACCTGAACTCTAAACTGCAATTCAAGTGCCGCAATTGCATGGTGCGCGGCATTGGGCTGAACCTCCGACAACTGAAAAAAACGGGCGTTGTAAAAGGCGCGCACTTTTTCGGGATGTTTTTTCCAGGCCTCTGGACTGGCAACATCTTCAATTTTAAAATTTTCCCACAAGCCGTTTTGATCACGAAACGTTTTAATACCGCTTTCGGCACTTATTCCAGATCCTGTGAATACAACTATTAATGGCTTTAAACTCAAAGATTTTTGCTTATAAAATCAAATATTTTACGATACACGTGCCAGCGGGTATAGCCACCATATATACCGTGGTTTTTATTGGGATATACCATGAACTCGAAAGGGATGTTTTTATCAACCATGGCGGAGGCCAACTCCATACTGTTTTGTACATGGACGTTGTCGTCGGTACTGCCGTGAATTAATAAAAAAGGTCCTTTAATGTTATTAACGTAGTAAAGTGGTGAGTTTTCTGAGTATCCCCGCGGATTGTCTTTGGGTCGACGCATAAAACGTTCGGTATAAATGTTATCGTAAAAAGCCCATTGTGTAACAGGTGCCACTGCAATGGCAGACTTAATTACATCGGCTCCTTTACTGATCATCAGACTGGCCATAAACCCTCCGTAACTCCACCCCTGAAATCCAATTCGGGATTTATCTACGTATGACAAGCCCCCCAAATAGCGGGCAAAATCAAGTTGATCGTTGGTTTCGTATTTTCCAAGCTGCAAATAGGTACAATGTTTAAATGCCCGGCCTCTTGCCTGTGTACCACGTCCATCAGTGCACACCACGATGTATCCGTGCTGCGCTAAAAACTGATGCCAAAAATAATCGGTACCGTCCCAAGCATTGTTGCACTCGTTGCTGCCCGGACCATTGTAGGCATACATATATACCGGATAACGTCGGGTTGAATCAAAATCGGTGGGTTTAATCATCCAGGCATTAAGTTCTAAACCCTCGCTGTTTTTAAACTTAAAAAATGTTTTGTTGCTAAGTTTCAATGATTTCATTTTTTGAATCAACTTAGCATTGGTTTCAATGTCTCTAATAAATGTGCCCTTATAGTCAAAAAGCTGGTAACGGGGCGGTGTGTTTGCGTTTGAGTAGGTGTGTAAATAAAAGCGGTTTCCCGATAAAAACGAAATGGAATGCGATCCGGGTTGCGGCGTTAAACACGTAAGCCCCTGGCCTGTAGTTTTTATAGAGTAAACTTCCCGTTCCGTTGCATTTCGCATGGCTGCCTGAAAATAAACGGTTTTATCGGCCCCATTAACTTCAATTAATTGAGTAACGTCAAAGGAACCCGAAGTAACCGCATTTAATAGTTTGCCCTGTTTTGAATACAAATAAATATGATTAAATCCGGATTGTTCACTGGTTCTTAAAAACCCATCCTCACCCAAAAACACCAAATCGTCGGTTATGTCAATGTAGGTGTCCGAACGTTCGCTGAGTAATTCTGTTGTATGGCCATTGGAAACATCTGCCAGCAAATACACCAATTCGTTTTGCAATCGGTTAAGCCGTTGTATACACAATTGATTGTTCCAGGGCGTAAACTGAAGGCGGGGAATGTAAATGTCTGTATCGGAACCCATATCAATCTGTCGCTTTGTTTGATTGTTTAGGTTATATACATGAACCGACACTTTGGAGTTTTGCATTCCCGCCTTAGGATATTTAAACGTGTAGGCTTTTGGATACAACTGTCCTTGATAAAAATCCAATTGATAGGTTGCAACCTGAGTCTCATCAAAACGTACGTAAGCCAAATGGCTGCCGTCGTTACTCCAGCAGAAATAATCGGGTTTTGAAAATTCTTCTTCATAAACCCAATCGGCCCATCCGTTTTTTATAGAATTCCAGGAACCGTCCTTGGTAACCGTAAATGTTGTAGAGGTATTTAATTGATCGATGTATAGGTTGTTGTCTGAAACATAGGCAACAGAGGCTCCGTTGGGAGAAAAACGAGGCAACATTTGCTTGTTGCCCACCCGAAGGGGAATTAAACGTTTTGATTTAAAATCATAAACATAATAGCAGGCGTACATGGAGTGTCGATAAACCGATTCGGCGTTATCGTACAATAACATTTTTGTTTCGTCCGGGCTAAACTCATAGGTTGACAGGTCCAGATAATTGCCTTTTGGTGTTTTTAAATCGTTGGCACTAACAAGCACCTGCAGTTTGCGGTTTGATTTTATATCGTAACTCACCAATTCGGCATCGCCGGATGGGGTTTCCTCAATTTTGGTATAGTGTAACCCGTTTTTTAAAATATGAACGTCGGAGGGTGACTGGGATCGGTATGAAAAGTTTCCCCAAATATCCTCGAGGGTAAGCGGGGTTTGCGTTTTTAAAATAAAAGGAATTAAAAACAAAAGGAGGGCAGTGAATTTCATAATGTTATCGGTATTTCAAATATCGTTAAATTGCCCTTATGATACGCTGGTTGTATATTGTTTTAAATACGGCTCTAATTATTGGACTCGGCGCCTGCCAATCAAAACCCAAAGCCGATTTGATGGTATATAATGCCCGAATTTACAGTTGCGATTCGCTGTGTACCGTTTATGAAGCCATGGCGGTTCAAAACGGTCGTGTTTTAGCGCTGGGTAATGCAGATTCTCTGCGCTCGGTATACCAATTCAAACAATTTAAAAACCTGCAGGGCTGCGTGGTTTATCCCGGTTTTATTGATGCCCATTGTCATTTTTCCGGATATGCTGCCGATATGTACAAATGTTCATTAAAAGGCAGCCGTTCCTTTGATGAGCTCTTAATGCGGGTAAAAAACTATGCTAAAACCGCGTCACAGGAATGGATTTATGGCCGCGGATGGGATCAAACCGACTGGTTGCCTACCGATGTTCTTGATTTTGATCGATTAAATGCAGCATTTCCAAATCGACCGGTGGTATTAAAACGAATAGACGGACATGCCATGATGGTTAATCAAGAAGCGCTTCGCAGAGCAGGAATTACAGCTAAAACCAAAATTAAAGGCGGTTGTATAGAATTAAAAAACGGCATGCCCACCGGGCTTTTAATTGATAATGCCATGAATCCTGTGGAGGCCTGCATTGCCCCTCCACCCGATTCAACCTGGAGTAGGTATTTAAAAACTGCCCAACAACACTGTTTGCAACTCGGGCTCACCGGCATTCAGGATTGCGGAGTTTCCACCTCAACCATTCGGCTATTGAAATCTTTATATCAAAAAAAAGAACTTGTTTTAAATAATTACGTACTTGTTCGGGACGCACCCGAGGAACTGAGTTATTGGCTTAATCAAAAACCTTTAAAAGTAAATGGATTAAAGGTGGGTGGTTTTAAATTATACGCAGACGGTGCTTTAGGTAGCCGCGGGGCCTGCTTAAAACAAGCCTATTCGGATGCAGGAATGCAGAAAGGATTTTTTTTACAGCCCCTGGACAGCATTCGACAAAAACTTCGGCGTATACAAAACAGCCCCTATCAGGTGTGCACCCATGCCATCGGAGATAGCGCAAACGGTACGGTATTGCTTTTGTACCAAGAATTTATGCCGCAAGCACATACCAATCGCTGGCGGATTGAACACGCCCAGGTTATAGATCAATCCATTAATTCCTTATCGCTCTGGAAAAAAATTATACCCTCCGTGCAACCCACCCATGCCCTGAGCGATCGCAACTGGGCTGAGGCGCGTTTAGGTCAAACTCGAATGCAAGGGGCCTATGCCTATAAAACTTTGTTACGGCATGCGGGACTCTTAGCCCTTGGAACCGATTTTCCGGTAGAAGAGATTAATCCGCTACATACCTTTTTGGCAGCTGTCTTTCGAAAGGACGCAAAGGGCTTGCCCAATAACGGCTACCGTGTAGAAGAGTCGATTTCCCGTACCGAGGCATTGTTGGGCATGACGCGCTGGGCGGCCTATGCCAGTTTTAGCGAGGGCGATTTGGGTAGTTTAGAACCTGGAAAACAAGCAGATTTTATTGTTTCGGCCGTTGATTTAATTCGCGATACGGAATCTAAAATAATGCGTTTTGAGGTTCTTGAAACTTACCTGCAAGGTAAGTTGGTATACCAAAAAAAATAACTTAATGGGTTTCGGATAAAAACCGTTCCGCCATGTGTACCATTTCGGAACTGCCAATAAATAATGGGGTGCGCTGGTGCAATGCTGAAATTTGAATATCTAAAATTGGGTTTTGGCCGTCTGAAGCTTTTCCGCCGGCCTGTTCCACAATCATGGCCAAAGGATTGCATTCATAAAGCAATCGTAATTTACCCTGCGGTGTTTTAGAAGTGGCAGGATATATAAAAATACCCCCTTTTAATAAATTCCGGTGAATATCGGCAACGCCGGAACCGATATAACGGGAGGCGAATGACTGGCTGTGACAATGGTCAATATAACGCTGAAGTCCTTTGCTAAATTGCAAGCGGTTGCCTTCGTTAATTGAATAAATACGGCCCATTGCAGGAATTTTAATGTTGGGATGCGAAAGACAAAATTCACCTATGCTGGGATCTAAAGTAAACCCGTTTACACCATGCCCGGTAGTATACACCAGCATGCAACTGGAACCGTAAATTACATAACCGGCTGCAACCTGTTGTCGGCCGGTTTGAAAAAAATCGGATTCGGATACGGTTTTAGAAGAGGTGGGATAGCGGTAAATTGAAAAAATTGTTCCAACAGATACATTCACATCTATGTTTGAGGAGCCGTCTAATGGATCAATGGCAATTAAATAATGTGCATCGGCTGTACCAACTTCTATAACGGTTTCATTTTCTTCGCTGGCAATAGCTCGGATTTCTCGGCCGGCTTTAAAAGCCGCAATAAACTGATCGTTTGCAAATACATCCAGTTTTTTTACTTCCTCACCCTGTACATTAATACTGCCGGTATCTCCTAAAATTTCAACCAAACCGGCTTTGGATACTTCACGATTAACAATTTTGGATGCAATACCTATATCGCGTAATAAACGCGAAAGCTCACCCTTAGCAAAAGGAAATTCTGCCTGACGTTCTAGTATAAATTGTCCTAATGTAGTTACCTGCATACCCTACAAAAATAGAGATAAAACCATTATTATTTGTATATTACAAGGCTTTATGAGTAAAATAAAATACAGTGTTTCAACTGCTACATCGGTAGTTGTAGCCAACATGATTGGAACCGGGGTTTTTACATGTTTAGGATTTCAACTATTAGATATTTCGGATTATTCTGCCATTATTTCATTATGGATTATTGGAGGTGTTGTTGCACTGTGTGGAGCATTTTGTTATGCGGAATTGGGATCCATTTACCCGCAATCTGGAGGAGACTACACACTACTAAGCTCCGTTTACAATCCCTTTGTTGGATACCTTTCGGGATGGATATCATCAACCATTGGTTTTGCAGCTCCCATTGCATTAGCTGCCTTTTCCTTGGGCGCCTATTTACACAGTGTAATTCCTAACAGTAACGCCTTGTACACGGCAAGTATTGTAATTATTGGAGTTTCGGTGTTGCAGTCTTTTCATTTACATATAGGAGGGCGATTTCAAAAAATTGTAACCCTTTTAAAAGTAGTATTGGTAGTACTTTTTATTGTACTGGGTGTTTTTTTTACCCCCTATACTAAGAATTTTCAAATGAGCTTTAGCAGCTCTACAATGGAAAGTATTTTGAGTTGGCCATTTGCTGCTGCGATGTTTTGGGTATCTTTTGCTTACAGCGGTTGGAATGCGGCTTCCTACATAGCTGGAGAAATGAATCAGCCCTCAAAAAATTTACCAAAAGCATTAATACTGGGAACTCTTCTTGTTACCGTATTGTATGTTAGTTTAAATTTTGTTTTTTTAAAAGTAGCTCCCTTTGAAGAACTGGTGGTTCGATTCACCGAAAATGGTCCGGAAAATATAGATACTGGTAACGTAGCCGGAAAATATGTTTTTGAATCTATGGGGGGGGCAAAATTGGTGGGCTTATTTATTAGCATTCTTCTTATTTCATCCATTTCAGCCATGATAATTGCCGGACCCCGTGTTATATCCGCAATGGGTAACGACCATTTTATTTTTAAAGTGTTTTCTAAAAAAAATACGGGTGGAAGTCCAGTATTTGCCATATGGCTTCAAACATTTTTAGCATTGGTAATCCT
>CAWUNH010000071.1:0-6718 GCA_963923435.1 uncultured bacterium | reverse complement strand
GCACCGGCCTGACCGGTTATAATATGAAAATTTCCTTCCAGCCGAATACCGGAATGTCCCACCGGATTTCGAATTCCGGACTCGTTATCGACGGTATAATCCTGAGGAATCACATGTATAATTTCTTCGCCGGGAGGCATGGGAATTAAATGCATGCTGTCCATCAGACGGGTTAAATCTGCGTGACTAATTTCATCGTCGTAGCTGTTGCGGGTAATTAACCCATGGTGTTGCATGCTTTTAATATGTTGCCCGGCAATACCAACTACCACATCAGCCACATCAACCTGAGCATTGTTGGAAGCCAGTTCTAATGCTTGCTTAATGGAAATAATGGTTTGTTCAATGTTGGCAACCACGCCTCTGTGAACTCCCAATGATTTGGTTTTACCAATTCCAAGAATTTCAATTTTACCCTGTTCGTTTTTTTGACCAATTATGGCTGCAATTTTAGTTGTACCTATGTCCAGGCCAACCATGATGGTGGTGTTTTCGTTACTCATGTGCAATAGAATCTGTTTTTGTTTTAAAAGGTTTATAGGGAATTGCAATAATTTGATTGGAATACCGTAAATCCAATATTTGATAGCAATTCCACTGTGACGACGTTCTATAAGCCGTTTTATAAAATTGTTTTAGTTGATTTAGTTTTTGGGGATAATACTCCGATGTGTCCATAATTATTTGTTCGGGACCCATAACGGGAGTGAGTATAACAGTTCCGGTACTGTCAAAATAAATACCGTGAATTAAATGTTTAAACAGCGTGTCGGTTAAAGTATGCCTGCAAAATTCAAAGGCATTAAACGTCTTGAGGGTTGGTTTTGAAACAGGTTTACGCACTACTTTAAAATCGTTGGCTTTGAAGTAACCGCTTACAAGAGGCAAACGGGCTGTCCATAAATCGCTTAAAGGCATGGAGCCTCCTTCAAAATCTATATACAGGCTATGAGAATTAAGATCTGTTATTCGCATCAGCGGCGTTTTGCTTTGAGCTTCAATTGTAATTTTTCCACTAAGCGATGTAAAAACCTTGCAATGGTATACCGAAGGATGTTGAGACAATTTTTGTTCCAGTTGCGTAATAAAATTATTTTTTAATCTGTTTTGCCAGCCTGTTTCCGAAATTCCAATAAAATCCCGTAGTTGACTTTCTTGTAAAAAAACATTTCCGTTGGTATTGTTTATTTTAAATTCCAAACTCCGGGTTTTTTTTAAACCATCGGCGTTCCAGGCAAAACTCATGGATGCCAAAAAAGCCAATAAAAAAAATGCATTTCCAAGCCACTTAAAAAATATTTTTAATTTTTTAGTCTTCATGTAGCTGGGTTTTAAATTGCAAGGCCAGATCATTTGCCAGTTCACCAATATCTCCGGCGCCCATGGTAATGATTACACCCAAACGTTGCGTTTTAATATACTCAAGTATCTGAGCAGGCTGCATGAGCTGTTTTTGCGGGGCCGTAACCGCTTCTAACAAATCCTCCGAGCTAACCCCAGGTATAGGCAATTCCCTTGCCGGATAAATGGGCATTAATATACAATGGTCTAAGGTGCTGAGAACCTGCGCAAACTCGTTTTTAAAATCGCGGGTACGCGAATACAAATGCGGCTGAAAAATTCCGGTTAAAGGCAAATTGGGAAATAACGTACGGCAGGATTGTATGGCGGCTCTGAGTTCGGTGGGATGATGGGCGTAATCGTCAATAAAATAAAAACGATTGGAACTGTAACGAATGTCAAAACGTCGGCTAACGCCTTTAAAACTTGCCAAGCCACTGCGGGCATCTGATTCATTAATTCCTAAACAGTGCGCCAGTGCCAGAGCGGCCAGGGCATTTTCAATATTGTGAATTCCGGGAACCGAGCATTTTAAATTTTTCCAGGTTTTGTCGGTTGCATTAAAGTCAAAGATGCTGGAAGCATCGGAAGTAAAATGAATATTTCCGGCCGAATAATGCACCTTTAAATTTAAATCGTAGCTGAGTGTCTTGCCGGAGAATACAATTTGATTATTAACAGAATTTTTAACAATAAGCGTTCCGTTTGGTTTTAGTTTATCTATGAATTGTTGATAGCTCTTTTCAACCTCTTCTATGGAATTATAGATGTCAAGATGATCGGCATCCATACTGGTTAAAATGACGTAATCGGGTTCCAATTGGTGAAAGGAGCGGTCAAATTCATCGGCTTCAACTATCATCCAATGATTGTCTTGTGAAGGATTTCCGGAAATATAATTGGTATTGTAATTGGCCGACAATCCACCCATAAATGAAGTTATATTACATCCGGCAGATTTTAATAAATGGGTAACTAAGGTTGTGGTGGTTGTTTTTCCATGCGTACCAGCAATGGCTATGGTTTTATGGTTGCGGGTTATTTGTCCTAAAACTTCGGAGCGCTTTTTAATTGGTAAGCCTCGATTTAAAAAGTATGTTACATTGCAAGAATTCATTGGTACGGCAGGTGTGTATACCACTTCGAGCAATTCGTTGGGTACTTCACGATACAAATCTTGCAACAAAGCCTCCGATTCTTCGAAAAGGCAAAAAACATTGAGCCCTTCCAATTCTTTTGTAATGGCCGAGGGCGTTTTGTCGTAACCGGCCACCCGATACCCTTGATGTGTATAATACTTAGCCAAGGCGCTCATGCCAATGCCTCCGATTCCTATAAAAAAAACATGGCGCTTCATGGCAATTCGGTTTTTAAAAGATTAAGTACGTCTTTAGCAATTTGCATTGAAGCTTGTTGTTTTTGTAACGGGAGCAATTGTAGGGTTAGGGATTTTAATTGTTCCGGCGACTGAAGCAATTCTAATACCCGGTTTTTTAAATCCCGGTTTAAGTGCTGCTCCGGTAATAATACAGCAGCATTTGCACGAACCAGAGCTTGTGCGTTTTTGGTTTGATGATCTTCGGCCACATAGGGAGAGGGTACTAAAATGGCGGGTTTTAAAACTGCCATTAACTCCGATAAACTACTGGCGCCTGCTCTGGAAATAATTAAATCGGAAGCGGCATAGGCAAATTCCATGTTTGCAATAAAATCTATCAGATACAGACCTTTGTGTTGCTTTACCTTGTGTTTGTATTCTTTAAAATGCGCTCCACCGGTTTGCCAAATTATTTGAATATCCGACTCCAGTAAGGTTTCGTAAATCAAATACAGGGCCTGATTGATGGGACGTGCACCCAAACTTCCTCCAAGCACCAACAAGGTTTTTTGTTGAGTCTGTAAGTTAAAAAAATGAACCGCCTCTGATTTAGTTATTTTTAAAGGTTCCAGTGTGTTCCGAACAGGGTTTCCTGTATAAACTATTTTAGACGCATTAAAATACGGTTCCATGTGAGGAAAACCAGTATAAATGCGTTTTGCATATTTACTTAATATTTTATTGGTAATTCCCGGATAGGAGTTTTGCTCCTGAATACAAACCGGAATTTTCATTAACGAAGCTGTAAACAACAGTGGTCCGCTGGCATAGCCTCCTGTTCCAATAACCACGTGGGGTTTAAACGTTTTTAAAATCTTACGGCAGGACCATAAACTGTAAATTATTTGAAAAGGCAATTTTAAATTCTTTAGTGTCCATTTACGTTGTAAGCCTGAAATTGGAATGCCCACAATCTCAAATCCCTGTGCAGGCACCCGCTCCATTTCCATTTTGCCCTGTGCTCCAACAAAAAGAACTTTGCTCTGAGGCAATTGCTGACCCAGCGCCTGAGCAATGGCTATGGCCGGAAAAATATGACCGCCGGTGCCTCCGCCACTTAATATAAAACGATATTCAGGCTTTGGGTTCAACGGGCTTAACTTGATCTTGTGACTGACTAACACTTAATAAAATTCCCAAAGACATCATGGTAAATAAAATAGAAGTGCCTCCCATACTAATTAATGGCAGCGGTTGACCGGTAACCGGAAATAAATCTACAGCAACACCCATATTCATTAAGGCCTGAAACACCAAACTAAAACTTAAACCCAAGGCAATAAAGCCCGCAAAGGGTTTATCCCGCATTCGAACCAGTCGAATACAACGGTATAATAGTATAAGGTATAAAAACAAAATAAATACCGCGCTTACAAATCCGTATTCCTCTAAAACAATGGCAAAAATAAAATCCGAAGATGCCTGGGGTAAAAAAGCCCGTTGAGTGGAATTTCCGGGGCCTTTGCCTAAAATACCTCCATTGGCAATTGCCATTTTAGCCTGCTCGCTTTGATAATTATTTTTACTAGAGCCGTCTGAAAAATGTTCAATTCTTGACTTCCATGTGGGGCCTCGGTTTCCGGGTATTGTGCCGGGAGCAAACCAAATCCACAATGCCAGCAATACACTTGCAAGACCTACCAATCCTGCAAGTTTTATTAAATGGCGCATAGGCACTCCCCCCATAAAAATCAAAAACAATGCATTTACAAACAATAAGGCTGCCGTTGAAAAATTTGCAGGAAAAATTAACACGCAAATAATTACAACCGGTAACATTAGTTTTTTTAAAACATCCTTAAAGTGTTCCCATTTTCCGAATTCAATGGCCAAAACCCTTGCTAAAAATAAAATCAGCATAATTTTTGCAAAATCCGAAGACTGAAACGTTAGCGAGGTTCCAGGTATTCCAATCCAACGAGAAGCTTCACCCGCACGAACGCCTTTAATGAGGGTAAACAACAGTAAGGGAATGCTTAGAATAAAACCAATGGGGGCCATTTTGGCAAAAAACGTGTATTTAATACGATGTGCCAGAAAGGTTAACCCCATTCCTGCTATTATAATAAACGCATGTTTAATCAAATAGCCAATTGGAGACGATCCGTATGTTCCGTTTTGGTGAACTAAATTTAACACCGCGCTGTATACCACTAATATGGACATTAAACTCAATAAGAGCATAATGATCCAGATAATCCGGTCTCCTCGCAAATGTTTAAAAAAAGTCATGTACTAAATTGAACGAACGGCAGATTTAAATGCAAGTCCACGTTCCTCATAGTTTTTAAAAAGATCAAAACTGGCACAGGCCGGAGATAACAACACGGCATCTCCCGATTTTGCAAGTTTGGAAGAGGCCATAACGGCATCTTGAGCATTATCGGTTTCTATAATGGTTGCTACCAAATGTTTAAACGCTTTAATAATTTTTTCATTGTTTTTTCCAAGACATACAATGGCTTTAACTTTAGAGGCTACCAACTCACTGAGTTCGTCGTAATTATTTCCTTTGTCCTGACCACCGCAAATCCAAATAACAGGCTTATTCATGCTTTCGAGGGCATACCAGGCCGAATTTACATTGGTTGCTTTAGAGTCGTTAATGTATTCAATGCCATGAACCGTTGCTACAAATTCTAAACGGTGTTCAATGTTTTGAAAATCCTGTAAACTTTCGCGTATGACAGACTTTCTTACATGTGCAATTTTTGCAGCTAATGCCGCAGCCATACTGTTGTAAATGTTGTGTTTTCCCTGAAGGGCTAATTGTTCGATGTTCATGATTAAGGGTTTTTGGTTTGGTTTGTAATTAATGGTTATGGTTGATTGGTTTAAAAAAGCTCCGGAGCCGATTACCGGTTTTGTAATCGAAAAGGGATGGCATTTAGCAAAGGTTGTATTTAATGCCATAAACTGACTTATGGCGGAATCATCTGCGCAATAAATAAAATGATTTCGGGTGTTGGCATGTTGTATGATTTTAAATTTTGATTGAATGTATTTTTGAAAATTATTTTCATAGCGGTCTAAATGATCGGGAGTAATATTTAAAAGAACCGCGATGTCGGGTTTAAAGTGATAACAACCGTCTAATTGAAAACTGCTGAGCTCCAGCACACAATAATCAGAGGGGCCGTTAAAAACAGATCGCGCATAACTATACCCCACATTACCTGCAAGACTAACCTTGTAACCGGCTTTTTTTAACATGTGATGTATTAATAGCGTTGTGGTTGTTTTTCCGTTAGAGCCAGTAATACCAATGGTTTTTGCTTTAGAAAATCGGGAAGCAAATTCTATTTCAGAAATTACGGTTTTCCCCTGACGAATATACTCATGTACCAGATAATGACTGTCCGGAATTCCAGGACTTTTTATAAAATCGGAAATGCCCTTTAATAAATTTAAATTTACAGATGCTTCGGTAAATTCAATTTGATGGGTAATTAATTCTTGCCGAAATTTAGCTGTAATTGTTCCATCGTTTACAACAGACACTTTAAAACCCTTAGATTTTGCCAACAAGGCTGCTCCAATACCGCTTTCTCCGGCACCTAAAACAACAATGCGTTTGGACGTATTCATTTATTGTAACTTAAGGGTAATAAGGGTTAGGGCTCCAAGTGCAATTCCAATAATAAAAAACCGGATTACAATTTTAGACTCATGAAAGCCGGATTTTTGATAGTGGTGGTGCAGCGGTGCCATTTTAAACAAACGATGGCTTTGGGCATATTCTAATCCAAAGCGTTTGCGCATCATTTTAAAATAAATCACCTGCAAAATCACCGAAAGATTTTCAATCACAAATACGCCACATAAAATTGGCAAGAGCAACTCTTTACGTATTAATATGGCAAAAACCGCAATAATGCCACCAATGGCTAAACTACCGGTATCACCCATAAATACTTGTGCCGGAAATGTATTGTACCATAAAAAACCAATACAAGCTCCTACAAATGCAGAAATAAATACAACCAATTCTCCAGCATT
>CAWUNH010000070.1:0-6762 GCA_963923435.1 uncultured bacterium | reverse complement strand
TTAACGCCCAGGATACCTATTGCAGCGATTACCATACCAGCAAATGCGAGGTGTCGGATAAATCGGGTAAAAAATGGACGCTGCATCCCAGTAGTAAAAGCGGCTTGTTTAAACAGGGAACCATTAATAAACTTCCCTGTCCGGCACAAAATAAAAACGATTACCGCTTTATTTTATGTTACGATGAAGCTTTAGGCGATAAACTGGTTATGAAAATTAAAGATGCCACCAACGGCGAAATCCTTTACACTAACGAAACCGACAATTTTTCAAGAGTATTTGAGTTTTCAAATACCAAAACCCGAAAACTTGAAATTGAAATTCAAATTCCAAAGGGAGCGGATGCTAAATCCGTAGAAAGCGGCTGCTTAGGGATTATGATTCAAAACCGTAAAACCGATAAAGCAGGCTTTTAATCAAATTGCTTTAAAAATTGCGCAACAGCTTCCTGTATTTGCATACAGGCTTGATTAAGATTATCGTTAACAATCATAACATCAAATTCCGGGGCCCGCTTAAGTTCTTCTGTGGCCTTGGTTAAGCGCTTTTGTATAGATTCCGGCGAGTCGGTATTCCGGTTTTCCAATCGGTTTTTTAAAATTTCCGGATGGGGCGGCGCAATAAAAATAGAAACACACTGGTTTTTAAAAATTGATTTTAATTTTAAAGCACCTCTAACATCTACATCAAACACCGGAATTTTATCTTGTTGCCACAGCAGCTTTAGGTTTTCAAGCAGCGTGCCGTAAAAAACACCCGAATACACTTCTTCAAATTCTATAAATTCATTGCACTTTATTTTATTTTTAAATGCTTCTTCACTCATAAAATAATAATCCACACCGTTACGTTCCTCTCCTCTGGGTTTTCGGGTGGTTGCAGAAACCGAAAATGCCAGTTTTTGAGGCCAACAAGTCAGTAAAAACTGCACCAGGGTTGTTTTACCTGCACCCGAGGGAGCTGATACAATTATACAAGGCTGCTTGTTCATATTACAAAGATACGCATAGGCTCTAAATGCTTCAAAATAACGTAATTTTACGTTTTATGCCGAAGTTGTTAGTTTTAATGCTTTTGTTTACTGGCCTGATTTTAAAGGCTCAGGTACCCGGTTCTAAGGACCTGTCAAAGTTTATGAAAGACATTCGTGGCCGCGCTTATGGTAAATTAAAAGATGCGCAATCTAAAAAGCCGGTTCCCTATGCTACGGTAGCCGTTTTATGGTTTAATAAAGACAGTGTTATTGGCGGTGCACTTAGTGGAGAAAACGGTGAGTTTAGCATTTCCGACTTACCCGCCATGGGACGCTTTCGTTACCGCATTACCCAGGTTGGTTACAAGCCCTTGGAGGGAAGTTTTTTTATTCAAATTCCCAATAAAATAGAAGTGGATTTAGGTAATTTTTTATTTGAAACCGATACCAAGTTGTTAAATGAGGTGGAAGTGTTGGCTCAAAAAGGCAGTATGGGAATGTCCATTGATAAACGCGACTATTATGTTGATAAGGATCTTTCTGCCCGCGGAGGTACCGCCGTAGATGTGATGAAAAACATTCCGGGTGTTTCGGTCGATGCAGACGGAAACGCACAACTTCGCAACCAATCGCCCATAATTTTTATAGACGGCCGGCCAAGCAATTTAACCCTTCAGCAAATTCCCGCCGATCAAATTGAACGTGTGGAAATAATTACCAATCCTTCGGTAAAATACGATGCTTCTGCAACCGGCGGTATTTTAAACATTATATTAAAAAAGAATTTAAAACCCGGTTATAACGGTATGCTAATGGCCAATGCGGGCAGCAACGACCGCTACGGTTCAATGGTAAATTTAAATGTTAAAGAGGGTCGCTGGAATTTAAGCTTAATGCATAATTACATGCAGGCCTTCAACAACACGAGCGGATTCACAGACCGCACACAATTGCAAAACGATAGCGTATTGGGCTATTACCGTTTAAAAAATAGTACGCGTATGTACAACCAATTTCAGTTTGGTAAAATTGGACTGGAATACATGATTTCAAACCGCAATACCATCTCTTTAAATGCAATGCTAATGGGAGGAGCCTACAAAACAAAAGAACAACAAGGCTACCAACTGCTAAATGCCAATAAAATAGACCTGTATCAGGGAGACCGAAATAACCTTCAAGATGCCGCCTTTTCCAACAACAACCTTCAGCTGTATTACCGAAAAACCTTCCCAAAAGCCGGTGAAGAATGGACCGCCGACGTAAATTACAATCAAACCCAGTCGCATAATTCATTCAACTTTAATTCCTCAGCGGTTTACAGCCTGTTTCCATCGATGGTTCAACAAAACAAAGGGCAAAGTGCAGCCCAACAATGGGTGGTTCAAAGCGACTACGTAAAACCGATAGACGATTCCCACAAACTGGAAACGGGGTTTAAGGTGTTTTTAAAAACCTCTGATAGTCAAAACGATGCCAGCGTAACCGTTGGCACTCTGAGTCCGGTTAAAGACCTTAGCATGAGCAATCATTATCAAATTGAAGAACGTATTTCTGCGGCTTATATTAACTACCTGACTAAATTACCCTGGAATGTTGGCGCCCAAACCGGTATTCGGTTCGAAGAATCGTATTATTCGGGTAAACTAATCGATACCAACTTGCAGTTTTCGTACCATTATCCAATTCAGTTAAAAGATCTGAAAAATGCCGTTTTTCCCGGAATTTATTTTTCAAGAAAATTTAGTGGCAGTCAGGAATGGCAACTAAATTTTAGCCGCAAAATTCAAAGGCCTAATTTTTTTCAACTTATGCCATTTGTAATGTTTGCCGATAAACAAAATTACAGAATTGGCAATCCGGAATTAAAACCGGAATTTAAAAACATTTCAGAGCTTAATTACAATAAAATTTTTGAAACTTCTAATTACCTAGGAAGTCTTTATTTGCGTTACGAAGAACAACCCATTACAGAAATTGCCTACCCCTCCCCTTCAGATCCCTCGGTATTGGTGAACACCAGCACCAATGGCGACGACAGCTGGCGTTATGGTTCGGAACACACCTTTAAAACCACCTTGTTTAAAAATTTAGATTTTATGCTTAACGCAAACCTGTTTTACGTTTACATAAAAGGTCGGGTTATTGCCTCGGATCCCAGCACCTTGGTAAAACAAGATGGCTGGACCTACAGTGCCAAGTCCAACATTACTTACCGTTTTCCTTCCTCTGAAATAGAATTTTTTAATCAATGGAGCTTACAAGTAAATGCGCAATACGATGCACCAAGAATTTTACTTTTAGGATATTCGCAACCCATGTACGGTTTTGACATAAGCGTTAACAAACTTATTGGTACCACCTGGGTTATCAATGCCACCCTGAGCGATGTGTTAAACAGCCGTGTTATGGGCTTTCATTACGAAACACCCTACTACATTCAGGAACTCAGCAGAAGGCGCGAAGCGCGTTTTTTTAGACTTAGCATCAGTTATATTTTCGGAAAAATGGATGCCTCAATTTTTAAAAGGGCCAAACAAATGCGTTCCATGGGTGAGGGTCAGGGAGGCAGTCAGGACGGATTGGATTTCAGCAAATGACCGCAACCCTGGAAATAAACGACATGCAATTTTACGCCTTTCATGGCTGTTTGCCCGAAGAAGCCCTCATTGGCACCAACTATACGGTTTCAGTTGAATTTAAATTTTCGATTGCAAATGCAGCCAATAGCGATCAAATAAAAGACACCATCGACTATGGAGAAGTGTTTAGTATCTGTCAGAGGGTAATGCAAGTTCGCAAAAATCTAATCGAAGCGGTGGCGCAAAGCATGCTTCAGGCATTGCTCGATCGCTTTAAACAAACCGAAAGCATTCAATTAAAATTATGTAAAATACAGCCTCCCATTGAAGGTCCTGTTAAAAAAGCTTGCATAACCCTCCACCATTTTTCTCATGGAATTTGAATCACAATCGCGTACTGAATTGTCCACCTTAGGCGAATTTGGACTTATCGAATATTTAAAAAACGAATTTAAACCGCTTCAATCCAGCACTCTTAAAGGTATTGGCGACGATGCAGCCGTTATTGAAACCTATGGAAAACCCTTGGTCGTGTCTTCGGATTTACTGATTGAAGGGGTGCACTTTGATTTAAGCTATGTGCCTTTAAAACATTTGGGATATAAGGCCGTAGTTGTAAACCTGAGCGATGCCTGTGCCATGATGGCCATTCCAAAAAAAATTCTTGTTAACCTAGGAATCTCTAACCGTTTTAGTTTGGAAGCTGTTGAAGAATTGTACAGCGGAATTAAAGCTGCCTGCCGGTATTATAATATAGATTTAATTGGAGGCGACACCTCTGCCAATCCGCAGGGCCTGGTACTTTCAATTACCGTGCTGGGTGAATTAACTTTAGAACATGCCGTGTACCGATCAACCGCTCGTGAACATGATTTGATTTGTGTTAGTGGAGATTTGGGATCTGCCTATATGGGTTTGCAGGTTTTAGAGCGCGAAAAAACCGTTTTTAAAGCCAATCCAAAAATGCAACCCGAATTGGAAGGGTTTGATTACCTCATTCAACGTCAATTAAAGCCCGAAGCACGGGTTGATGTTGTAAACGGACTTTTGGAACGCAAGATTGTACCAAGTTCAATGATGGATGTAAGCGACGGATTAGCTTCTGAACTTTTGCATATTAGCAAAGAAAGCAACGTAGGACTGCGGCTATACGAAGAAAAAATACCCATAGACGCCTTAACCTACCAAACAGCACTGGATTTTAATTTAGATCCCACCCTATGTGCTTTAAGTGGCGGAGAAGATTACGAACTGCTTTTTACTATTCCGCAATCCCAATACGAAGGTATCTCTAAATGGAACGATGTATCCGTTATAGGGCATATTACGGCCGCGGGCAGCGGCTGCCAAATGATTGCCAAAGACGGCACGCAGCACGAAATTAAAGCACAGGGCTGGAAGGCTTTTTAATACAATTGCTTTCGAAGCTCCATCCATTCGCTTCGATTCCTATATTCGTCGTAACTGCAGCGTTTTTCAAGATATTTTTGAGTACCCAATTCTAATATGCGGTTGGCAACGGTTTGAGTTAATTGATGGTCGTGGCTTGTAAAAATTATAGTACCCGAAAAATCGGTTAAGGCTTCGTTTAAAGCCGTAATGCTTTCTAAATCTAAATGGTTGGTGGGTTCGTCTAAAATCAACAAATTGGGTTGAAGCAACATCATTCGGCTTAACATGCATCGAACGCGTTCGCCTCCGCTCAATACGTGTGCCGATTTTAAAACCTCTTCGCCACTAAAAAGCATTTTTCCTAAAAAACCTCGGATGTAGGTTTCGTCTTTTTCTTTGCTGTATTGCCTCAGCCAATCAATTAAATTTAAATTGGTTTTAAAAAAAGCTTCGTTTTGATTGGGTAAATAGGCCATTGAGATGGTGGTACCGAACTTAAAATTTCCTTTATATTCTGTAACTGAACCGCCTAATAGGGCTAAAAAATGAGATACCGCCAATTGCTGTTTTCCAATAATGGCTAATTTATCTCCACGCTCTAAATTAAGATCAACCGGAGCAAATACCCCTGGAGCACAAAGTTTTTCAATTTGTAAAATTTGATCGCCCGCTTCACGCTCCGATTTAAATATTATACCCGGATAACGCCGGGTACTGGCCGGAATTTCATCAATGGTTAATTTTTCAAGAAGTTTTTTTCGACTGGTTGCCTGACGGCTTTTGCTTGCATTGGCGCTAAAACGGGCAACAAAGTCTTGCAATTCCTTGCGCTTATCTTCGATTTTTTTATTTTGGTCGCTGCGCTGGCGCAATTGCAACTGACTCATCTGGTACCAAAAACTGTAATTTCCGGTGTAGGCATTAATTTTACCATAATCAATATCGCATACATGCGTGCACACTGCGTCCAAAAAATGTCGGTCGTGACTAATAACTATTACGGTATTGGAAAAATCGGCTAAAAAATTTTCAAGCCAGCTAATGGTTTCCGGATCCAAATCGTTGGTAGGCTCATCCAACAGTAAAATGTCGGGGTTTCCAAACAATGCCTGTGCCAATAAGGTTTTTACTTTGTCTTTACCGGATAATGATTTTACCAAAACCGAATGCAGTTCTGGCAAAACGCCCATATGGGTCAGCAACTGTGCTGCCAGAGTTTCGGCTTCCCAGCCGTTTAATTCTGCAAATTCCGATTCCAGCTCACTGGCTTTAACTCCGTCTGCATCCGAAAAATCCGGTTTAGCGTAGAGGGCGTTTTTTTCCTGAATCAATTCAAAAAGTCGTTTATTTCCCATCAGCACCGTATCAATAACAGAATGCTCATTGTATTCAAAATGATTCTGCTTTAAAACGCTCATGCGAAGTCCAGGTAAAATATCCACACGCCCTTTGGTGGGTTCAATGTGCCCGCTGAGAATTTTCATAAATGTGGATTTTCCGGCTCCGTTAGCTCCAATGATACCGTAACAATTTCCCGGAGTAAACGAAAGATTAACCTCGTCAAACAAAATGCGTTTACCGTATTGCAAACTTATGTTTTGAACCGTTACCATAGCGGGCGCAAATATACTATAATCCCGTTGACGCCTCGAAAAATAAAGAACTTAACCTGCAATCAGGCTTCCTTATTTTAAAAAGATTTAAAACGTAAAATAAACAGACTGAAATGTAAATTATTTTTTAAAGTTGAAAATTAAAAAAACTATTATTTCGAAAGCGACTCTACAAAACGGTCAAACAAATACCTTGAATCCC
>CAWUNH010000069.1:0-6787 GCA_963923435.1 uncultured bacterium | reverse complement strand
CTTAATGAAAAAAAATAAAATTGAGGTCGTTCACGGTCACGCCTCGTTTCAATCGGCTAATCGCATCTCCATCCAACAATCCGAACAAAGCATTCAACTCGAAAGCAAACATTTCATCATCGCAACGGGTTCCAAACCTGCCAGCTTACCAGGTATTACTGTAGATAAAAATCGCATTATCACCTCAACCGAAGCGCTTGAACTTAAAGAAATCCCCAAACACATGATTATTATTGGTGGCGGAGTCATTGGTTTAGAATTAGGCAGTGTTTATGCACGATTGGGTTCAAAAATTAGCGTAGTGGAATACATGGACCGGCTTATTCCAGGAATGGATGCCGGACTGGGAAAAGAACTTCAAAGGGTTTTAAAAAAGAACTTAGGTTTTGAATTTTACATGAAACACAAGGTGACCGCTGCGACTGCTCAAGCCAAGGATGTGAGTGTTTCGGCTGAAAATACCAAGGGCGAGCCCATTGAACTTAAGGGCGATTACGTTTTGGTTGCGGTGGGCCGAAAACCCTATACCCAAGGTCTTCAACTTGAGCTGGCTGGCGTTACAACAGACGACCGTGGAAGAATTTTAACCGATGCTCATTTAAAAACCCAGGCAGCTCATATATACGCCATAGGAGATGTTGTGAAAGGAGCCATGTTGGCGCACAAAGCAGAAGAAGAAGGTGTTTTTGTAGCAGAAACCATTGCCGGACAAAAACCCCACATTAATTATTTACTCATTCCTGGAGTGGTTTATACATGGCCTGAAGTTGCAGGGGTTGGATATACCGAAGAACAATTAAAAGAAAATCAACGCGCTTACAAAATCGGTTCGTTTCCATTTAAAGCCAGCGGACGGGCTAGAGCAAGTATGGACACCGATGGTTTTGTAAAAGTATTAAGCGATTCGCAAACAGACGAAATTTTAGGCGTTCATATGATTGGTCCCAGAGCCGCTGATATGATTGCAGAGGCTGTGGTTGCCATGGAATACAAAGCCAGTGCCGAAGATATTGCACGAATGAGTCATGCGCATCCAACATTTACCGAAAGCCTTAAAGAAGCCTGCCTGGACGCAACTTCTAAACGTGCAATACATATTTAAACATGAATGCAAAAACCCCCAAAGTAGGTATTATCATGGGCAGCGACAGCGACCTAACGGTAATGCAAGCAGCGGCTGATGTATTAACATCTTTTGAAATACCCTTTGAATTGGACATTGTTTCGGCCCATCGAACGCCCGAAAAAATGTTTGAATATGCACAACAGGCCCATGTACGAGGCTTACAGGTTATTATTGCCGGCGCCGGTGGAGCAGCCCATTTACCCGGCATGGTCGCTTCGCTTACCCCGCTTCCTGTGATTGGTGTGCCTGTTAAAAGCAGTAATAGCATTGACGGCTGGGACAGTTTACTAAGTATTGTACAAATGCCCAATGGGGTACCCGTGGCAACCGTTGCCGTAAACGCGGCTCAAAACGCCGGTATTTTGGCGGCACAAATTATTTTTTCATCCGATTTAAAAGCCTTGGAAGCCCTCATGAAATTTAAAGACCAGCTTAAAACAAAAGTTAAAGAAGCCAGCGCAAGAATAAAAAAACAATGAAACGATCCAATCTGGTTCATATTGGCGCCGCACTTGAAAAATTAATTTCTGAAAGTCCTTTGCAGGACCGAATGTTACAGCATCGTATAAAATCCAATTGGGCTGCATGCGCCGGTTCTCTGATAGCGCAACATACCCAAAAACTATGGTTTGTTCGCCAAACGCTTTATGTTGAAGTAAACTCGGACGCTTTAAAACACGAATTGCAGTACCATCGCAGCACCTTAATAAAAAATATCAACCAGCAAATTGGCCAAAGCTATATCCATGAAATTAAAATTGTTTAGTGGCTGCATGGGCAGCTTTTTATGTGTTTTAAACCTGTGCTTTAACGCTCAAAATTTAACCAACGACAGCAGCACCATTCGGTCTATTTACGATTTTCAACTCAGTCAAGGATCGGCCTACCAGCAATTACGATCTTTAACCAAAGACATTGGAGGCCGGCTCAGCGGTTCCAAAGAGGCGGAACAAGCCGTTTTATGGGCCCAAAAAAAAATGTGGGAAGCCGGGGCAGATACCGTTTACCTACAGCCCTGCAAAGTACCCCACTGGGAAAGGGGGCAAAAAGAACGGGCCATTTTATTTAACGGAACTAAATTTAATCCGGAACTTCAGGTACTCGCACTGGGCAGCTCGGTTGGTACAGGCCCTGATGGACTTCAGGCTGAAGTTGTAGAAGTTCACAGTTTTGAAGAACTCGAGCGCTTAGGATCCACCCGCATACAGGGTAAAATTGTTTTTTACAACGTGTTTATGGACCAGCGTAAAATAAAAACTGGATCTGCCTATGGTGAAGCGGTGATTTATCGAAGTAAGGGTGCCAGCATGGCAGCACAGTACGGAGCGGTAGCAACCCTGGTTCGAAGCATGGCTACCAATGAAGATGATATTCCGCACACGGGCAATATGAATTATTTCAGCAGCATTTCCGAACGTAAAATTCCTGCCTTTGCTTTGGGTTATCAATCGGCCGATCGCCTCTCTAAATTTCTTCAGTCCAATCCCCGGCTAACCCTCCGACTTATAAGCACTTGCAAAAATTTGCCCGAAGTTCTCTCTTACAATGTTATTGGAGAACTAAAAGGCCAGCTCTTTCCAAAACAGTATTTGATTTGTGGTGGCCATTTAGACAGCTGGGACAATGGTGAGGGTGCACACGACGATGGTGCA
Organism: uncultured bacterium; assembly: GCA_963923435.1. Taxonomy (GTDB): domain Bacteria; phylum Bacteroidota; class Bacteroidia; order B-17B0; family Aurantibacillaceae; genus Aurantibacillus. Next base: position 4,009 of record CAWUNH010000069.1, on the reverse strand, counting down.
GGTATTGTACAATCCATTTCAGTAATAGAGGGATTTAAAAAACTGGGCCTGCGACCCTATCACAGCATTCGGGCCGTGGCATTTATGAACGAAGAAAACGGGCTTGGTGGAGGCATGGCCTATGCGCAAGAGGCCAAAAATAAACAGGAACTTCATTTGGCTGCAATTGAAACGGATGCGGGCGGATTTACTCCCAGGGGCTTTGGCGTAGATACTACCCAGGGGCTTTACAAGCGCGTTGTCCAATGGTTGCCCCTGTTTAAACCCTACTATATTGACCGAATTGAACCGGGGGGCGGCGGTGCTGACATTTCACCACTGGAATCGCAGGGGGTTCCCTGCATTGGGTTTGAACCCGACAGCCAGCGGTATTTTGATATTCATCATACCTCGGCCGACACCTTTGATAAAATTAATAAACGTGAATTGCATTTGGGTGCAGCTGCCCTACAGGCCTTAATATACTTGTTGGACCGGCACCTGCTTTAATTCACACGACTTTAATACATCAGGTGTTTTTTAGAGGCATTCCTCCACCCTGCATCAGATTTATAATCGCTGAAAAACAAAATTACATCGGCTTCGGATTTATATTTTACAAAATAAATCTTTTTTTTTGCCTCGGATTTATACTCGACAAAAAACCACAATCCCTCGTTTCCCGAGGCTTCTGATTTATATTTACACTTGTAAACTACCAAATCGGCCTCCGACTTGTAATCTGCCACAAAAACCTTAATCTCGGCTTCCGATTTGTATTCACAGCTGTATATGGTTTGAGCCTGTATCGAAGCACAGGCCAACAAACAAACTACACATCCTATAAAAAAAATCTGCCGATTCATAAAATTAGCTTTACGCATAACCTGGTTTGGTTTAATTCATTTTAGACTGAAGCCCGCGGTCCAAAGCATCTAAAAATTCTTCGGTATTTACATAATGTTCACCGTGTTTTACACGGTTGCCATGAATGCAAACGGCCAAATCTTTGGTCATAATACCCGACTCCACCGTTTCAACACAAACTTTTTCAAGGGTTTGGCAAAACTTAATTAAGGCATCGTTTTGATCCAACTTGCCTCTGAATTCCAATCCCCGCGTCCATGCAAAAATACTGGCAATGGGATTGGTTGATGTAGACTTACCGGCCTGGTGATCGCGGTAATGACGGGTAACGGTTCCGTGCGCTGCCTCAGATTCCATAATTTTACCATCCGGGGTAACCAATACCGAAGTCATAAGACCCAGCGAGCCAAATCCTTGGGCAACCGTATCGGACTGCACATCACCGTCGTAATTTTTACAGGCCCAAACAAAATTTCCATTCCATTTAAGTGCCGAGGCTACCATATCATCAATTAAACGGTGCTCGTAAACAATTCCCGCTTCTTTAAAACGCGCTTCGTATTCGGCTTTATAAAGTTCTTCAAATACATCCTTAAATCGACCGTCGTATTGTTTTAAAATAGTGTTTTTGGTAGACAAATACAGTGGCCATTTTTTGGACAAAGCCATGTTAAAACAAGAATGAGCAAAGCCCCGAATCGATTCTTCGGTATTGTACATTCCCATGGCCACACCGGCCCCATTAAACCGATGTACCTCATGCTCAATAAGGGTTCCATCCGCTCCAACAAATTTTATGGAAAGGGTTCCTTTTCCCGGTACTGTAAAATCCGTAGCGCGGTACTGGTCACCAAAGGCATGGCGACCAACTATTATAGGGGCAGTCCAGTTATTTACCAATCTAGGAACATTGCTGCAAACGATGGGTTCTCTGAACACCGTTCCGTCTAAAATATTACGAATGGTTCCGTTGGGAGATTTCCACATGCGTTTTAATTTAAATTCTTTTACACGGGCTTCATCCGGTGTTATGGTAGCGCATTTAATTCCTACCTGATAGCGTTTAATGGCCTCGGCAGCTTCTACCGTAACACGATCTTCTGTAGCATCCCGATGCTCTATGCCCAAATCGTAATATTTAATATCCAGATCCAGATAGGGAAGAATAAGTTTATCTTTAATAAATTTCCAGATGATGCGTGTCATTTCATCACCATCAAGTTCCACTACGGGATTGGTTACTTTAATTTTTGAGCTCATAGATTGGTTGTTTTGCAATTTGGGCACAAATTTAAAAAAGCAGACAAATTAAGCTACCTTTAGGGTGTAATTTTATTATATGCGTTTTCACAAAGAGGGTTGGCCCAGTTTAATATTAGTTCTATTATTTTGGTTAATTATAGGCCTTATAGCCCATTGGACCTGTTCCAACCATGGACCCCTACTGGTATTAGCTCATTGCTTGGGTGGATTTTTAACCCTGGTTATTTTACAGTTTTTTAGACACCCCCGCCGTACCCATACGCTTAATCCCAACGCTATTATTGCACCGGCTGATGGTAAAATTGTTGTAATTGAAGAAGTTTTTGAACCTGAGTTTTATAATTCCCAGCGCTTGCAAATCAGTATTTTTATGAGTCCTGTCAATGTGCATGTAAACCGCTTTCCGATTTCTGGAAAAGTTGGCTATGTTAAATACCATCCGGGTAAATACCTCATTGCCTCACATCCTAAAAGCAGTACCGAAAACGAACGCAGCACCATTGTTGTTGAAGATTCGCAAGGACGTTCCGTGTTATTTCGTCAAATTGCCGGAGCACTTGCCCGACGCATTGTATATTATTGTAAAATCGGAGATACGGCCCAACAAGCCCAACAAATGGGCTTTATTAAATTTGGATCCCGGGTTGACTTGTTTTTACCCCTTGGAACCAAGATTTGTGTAAAACCGGGCCAACACGTTAAAGGTTCTCAAACGGTATTAGCCGAATGGTAATATTCCATAAAGTTGTTGCGCTAAAGCATGTTTTTTCTATGTAAAGATTTTAAACAAACCGAATTAAAATTTTTGTCTTTTTTGAAACGGTGTTTAAATTTTTAACGCAATTAAAGAAACCAGCTCTATAATTAAGGTTTTTTAATTCAATCGAAAGGTGTAACGAAATATCAGGCAATACAATTTCGATTTAAAAATTACTTGATTTTAAATTACTGAATAATTATTTATTAAGATTCCCGAATATTAAGCACATTAAAATAAAGCTCTCATTTGAACTGTGCCCGTATGAATCATGGCTGGTAATTGCTCCGACCAACGCCCGTTGTACTGTAAACTAAATTGAATGTTATCCATAAAAACTCTGGACCATTGCAATTCGGTTATTAAATTTTTACCCGACTGCAAACCACCCATTAATTCATATGCCAGGGGACTGGAAGGAGTACCCGAATAACGCAACTCAACCCAATCCAGGCGAATTCGCACCTGACCCTTTTGGGGTATGGTGCGGTTTAATTCTGCGAGCCAGGTAGTTTGCTTGCTTTCCTGTTCCTGCTGCATGGCCTTTCGATTGGACCTTTTTAGTCCCAAGGCGCATTGCCAGGCATTGGCCTGCTGAAATCCGATTTTTTGTTCCGATTCTATACTTGCAATCGAAAACTGCCGGTCAACAAACAATGGTAAAAATTTTGATTTTTCGGTATAATTGGTTTGATTTTGCCAATACCAATCTTTTAACAGAGCCCATCTGAAATTACAGGAAAGTCCCTTAATTGCCTGATATTCGGTTCCGTTAATCTGCCACTGCTGATTTCGGCTCCGTTGGGCTTGAATGTCAGCATTAAACACACTGCGTCCGGGATTGAAATAAATATTAATGCGTTGTAGCTCGTTACCTGAAATAAGGGCAGATTCGGCAACTTTCCAAAGCGTTGAAAGGGTAATAACAGAATCTGAACTGTTTTGTTGTTGGGATATTAATGCTTGTACAGAAAAGCGTTTAATCCATTCGGCAAATCCTTTATAGGATTGCGGTCGGAACCAGAGTACGGAATTAAAATTAGTTTTCCATACCTTTTGATAGGTGTTGGAAATATAAAAAACCTGAATGTATTTTTTTTGATCGGGAAATTGTGCCGTTTCAAATTCATTGAGTTCTTTTTG
>CAWUNH010000068.1:0-6824 GCA_963923435.1 uncultured bacterium | reverse complement strand
TGTGCCCTAACGAATGTCCTGGATTAAGCGATTGCCACAGTGCTGCATTTGAAGCACTGTATGAAAAGTATGAGGCCGAAGGACGTTTTCGTAAAAAAATAAAAGCCCGAGAGCTTTGGGCAGCCATAATAGAGGCCCAAATAGAAACCGGGAATCCCTACATGCTGTTTAAAGATGCCGCGAACAGCAAGTCCAACCAACAAAATTTAGGAACCATTAAATCCAGCAACCTCTGTACAGAAATTATTGAATACACCAGTCCGGATGAAGTTGCAGTTTGCAATTTAGCCTCTATTGCCCTGCCCCGATTTGTGGATGAAAAAACCGGACAATTTGATCATAATAAATTATTTGAAATTACCTATCAGGCCACGCTTAATCTTAATAAAATCATTGACCGCAATTATTACCCCATTCCGGAAGCCCGCAACAGCAACATGCGTCACCGGCCCATTGGACTGGGTGTGCAAGGCTTAGCCGACGCCTTTATATTAATGCGCTTTCCGTTTGAAAGCGATGAGGCCCGGCGCTTAAATTCCGAAATTTTTGAAACGCTTTATTTTGCTGCATTATCTGCCAGTAAAGATCTTGCTAAAACCGAGGGTGCGTATGAAAGCTACAATGGCTCTCCCATTTCAAAAGGAATTTTTCAACACGATCTTTGGAATGTTACTCCCAGCAACCGATGGGAATGGGATATATTACGCGAGGAAATTTTAAAGTACGGCGTTCGCAACAGTCTGCTTTTGGCTCCCATGCCTACCGCCAGCACCTCTCAGATTTTAGGAAACAACGAATGTTTCGAGCCCTACACCAGTAATATATATACCCGCCGGGTATTGAGCGGAGAATTTGTAGTTGTAAATAAACATTTACTCCGCGACCTGGTTAAACTGGGCATTTGGAACGAAGCCTTAAAAAACAAAATCATCGCCGCAAACGGTTCGGTTCAAAATATCGAAGAAATTCCTGATAATATTAAAGCGCTTTATAAAACCGTTTGGGAAATCAAACAGCGAACCATCATTGATATGGCTGCAGATCGGGGAGCTTATATTGATCAGTCCCAATCCCTGAATTTATTTATACAGGATGCAAATTTTGCCAAAATGAGCAGTGCCCATTTTTATGCCTGGAAAAAAGGACTTAAAACCGGTATGTATTATTTACGTACCAAAGCCGCTGCCGATGCCATTAAATTTACCGTTGATCAGGATGCCCTAAAAAAATCAACCGTGGTGCTAGGAAACGAAGACCAGCTTTTAATGGAGCGCGGACAAACGCATTTGCTCAGTATTGAAGAACAACAGGCTCAGCTGGCCTGCAGTTTAGACAATCCGGATGCATGCGAAGCCTGCGGCAGCTGATTGAAGTTAGCCTGCTGAAGCGCTCACTTTAACCGCAATAATACAAACATCGTCAATCTGTTCGTGTTGGCCCATCCACAATTGAAAGGCTTGTTCAATTTCTTTTTCGGGTTCAGCGTTGCTTAAACAACTCTGTAACAAAGAAGCAAACTGTTTGTATTTCATTTTTTTGCCTTGCGCACCACCAAATTGATCGGGCATTCCGTCTGTAAATAAAACATATATAGCATTTTCATTCCATGGAAGATCCTCGGTTGTAAATGGAAGGGGCGAATAGGCATAGCCAACGGTTTGTTTGGTGGCTTTATATTCTTTGAGTTCCTGATTTTGCAATATCCAAAGCGGGTTATTTGCTCCGGCCCATTTTAATAGTCTTGCTTTTTTATTAACCGCCAGTACTGAAATATCCATGCCGTCTTTAAGCGTTTGCGTTTTTTGCTGGCTAAAGGTTTCTGAAATTAAAATTCTTGCCCGATCCAAAATTTCGCCCGGCAAAATGCAGTTCCACTCAAAAAGGGCCCTTTGCAGGGCATTGTAGGCTACCATAGAAACCAGGGCCCCCGGAACACCGTGGCCGGTACAGTCCGCTACAGCGAGATAAGACCAATCGCCTTTTTGTTCTAACCAATAAAAATCCCCCGCCACAATATCTTTGGGTTGATAATAAATTTGAGCCCATGAAAAACATTGCTTAAGTGATTCGCGGGGCGGTAAAATGGCTTCTTGTAACTTTCGGGCATAACTAATGGAGTCTAAAATTTCGCTTTGCTTAATGCTGAGTTCTGTTTTTTGAGCCTCAATTTTTTGGTTTTGTATTGCAAGGGTTTTATTTAATTGTTTTCGTTTTATGTTTAAAAAAACCACATAACCGATTAACCCCCCAAACAAAATCATGGATAAAACCATCAGGCTGTTGAGATCGCGTGTAGAGTTTAATTCTTCGGATTTTTTTTGCAAAAGATTTTTTTGATTGGTTTGTTCGTTTTTTATTGCCTCCAACTCATGGGTCTGTTGGTTAATCAGTGCGTCCATGTTTAATTTAATTAATTGTTGCACGCCGCTTTGGGTGTTGCTGTTTTGATCGGCAATGCTGTTAACATATTCACTCAACAGCTGGTATTCGGCATTTAATAGTGTGTTTTGAATTTCTGTTAGGTTATTAAAACAAACCAAAGCCGGAGCTTCTAAAAAACAGGCCTCCTCCCAGGTTTCGGATTGTCCATCGGAATAAACAATATTATTTATGGGAATGGGAGAAAATTTACGGGTTGCATTGCGATTCAAGCGCTTGTAAATATGCGCTATAGAGTCGTTGTATGCTGCCAACAGCGTTTTTAAGGCCTTTGCATTATATGAATCTAAAGACACTTTATTACGCTCAAAAAAAATTCGGTTGGGTGTATCGTAATTCTTTTTTTCTATAATGTCCAGTCCCGAACATACAATGCTGTCGGGAATGGCTCGGCGGTCGACCTCCGACACCAAATACCGTTTAAAGCGTTGGGTGTAGTTCAGGGTAGAATCGGTTAATTTTATTACTGAAGTGTATTGTGCATCGGTCTTATAGCGGGTTTGATTAAGGTAAGACCTTAACTGAAGGTTGCGAATGCGTCCCTCTTCAAATGCTGATTCAATTTTTTGAGTATGTTGCAAAACAAAGCGGATGCTGATGGTTTTTGTTTTTACAATCAATAGCGCCGTTACACATTGAAAAAAGAAATAAATTGCAATTACAATGCCATGTACGTTTAACAGCGTAGATTTATACGATTGGTAAAGTTTAACTAACGCGTAGGGCAATGCCACAGCAAATACCAGTACTTTATTAAGAGAAGTAAATAAACCGGCGCCGGGCAAATTGCTGTTGGACAGGGTAAAGCCTATACTAAAAATAATAAGTAACAACGCCTCTGTAATTCTTGTTAAACGCACTTTAAAGTTTGATTGCGATTTGCAAATGCTAAAGGTTATTGCAGGAATATAAACGCAGGAAAACAAAAAAGATCCTAAAATCACAAACAAATTGGCGCCGGGTGCTGAAATTAACTTTAGCGCCATTCCTGTTAAAGAAATAAATAATGCTAAAAAAATAATAAACTTTAAATACCCCTGAACCTGTTTAACCGAGCCTGATTGCATACAGTAAGTTACATAATTTTATCGTGCGCGGTAGCCTTTGGATTCGTACCTTTGATGTATTATGGCAAAAGATCAAGCGGTCCGATGTTCGCTTTGCGGTCGTGAAAAAAAAGAAACCAAGGTATTAATAGCCGGCGTGAGCGGTCATATTTGCGAAGCCTGTATTACCCAGGCCTATCAAATTATTCATGAGGAATCTAAGGCAGAACAACAACGCCGGGCCCAAACCTCGATGGAGTTGCTTAAACCCAAAACAATTAAAGCAAAGCTGGATGAATATGTTATTGGGCAAGAAGCCGCCAAAAAAACCCTGAGTGTTGCCGTATACAATCATTTTAAACGCATTCAAAACGAAACCCACAACACGGAGGTAGAAATTGATAAATCCAATTTAATATTAGTTGGAGAAACGGGTACCGGCAAAACCCTTTTGGCCCGCACCATTGCCAAACTGCTTCAATTGCCTTTTTGTATTGCAGATGCTACGGTGTTAACCGAAGCGGGATATGTGGGCGAAGATGTTGAAAGTATTTTAACCCGCCTGCTTCAGGCTGCCGATTACAATGTGCCTGCAGCTGAAAAAGGCATTGTATTTATAGACGAAATTGATAAAATTGCACGCAAAAGCGACAACCCCTCCATTACGCGTGATGTAAGCGGCGAGGGCGTTCAGCAAGCCTTATTAAAACTTTTAGAAGGAACCGTAGTAAATGTGCCGCCTCAGGGAGGACGCAAGCATCCCGATGCCAAAATGATTCAGGTTAATACCAAAAATATTTTATTTATTTGCGGCGGTGCCTTTGACGGCATTGATAAAAAAATTGCTCAGCGGTTAAATACACGGGCGGTAGGATTTACAACCACCCACATGAAACGGGTTGAACGCCACGATGTTTTGCAATATTTATCGCCGCAAGATTTAAAAGCCTATGGCTTAATCCCCGAATTGATTGGCCGATTGCCGGTGTTAACCTATTTAAATCCTTTGGATCGAAACGCCTTAAGGTCTATTTTAACCGAGCCTAAAAACGCCCTTATAAAACAATACCAAAGTTTGCTGGCCATGGACGGAATTGAGCTTAGCTTTGAAGACGCTGTATTGGATTTAATTGTAGATAAAACCATGGATTTTAATTTGGGAGCGCGAGGGCTGCGAGGCATTTGTGAGGTTTTGCTGCTCGAATTAATGTACGAATTGCCGGAATCGACACCTAAACCAAACCAATACCATGTAACTCTGGCATTTGCCAAACAAAAATTACAAGATTTAAAACTGGAAACCTTAAATGCGGCCTAATATGCAACAGCCCTCTTTTGAAACATTCGCATACTCGGTTACCGAGCGCTTTTTACGTTATGTGCAAATAGACACCCAGTCCGATCCAAATTCGACGAGCTGTCCCAGCACTGAAAAACAAAAAAATTTGGGACGCTTACTGGTTCAAGAACTTTTGGCCATGGGGCTTAGCGATGCCGAACTTGATTCGCATGGCTATGTGTACGCCACCCTTCCCTCCAATGTAAAACATGCGGTTCCTGTAATTTGTTTTTGCTCACACATGGACACCTCGCCCGATTGTTCGGGGGCCCATGTTAAACCCATTGTACATAAAAATTACCAGGGTCAAGATTTGATTTTGCCCATGGATCCGCTCCAAATTATTAAGCGCAGCGAACATCCAAAATTAAGCGATCAAATTGGCAACGATCTTATTACCGCCGATGGCACCACCCTATTGGGTGCAGACAACAAAGCTGGGCTGGCCGAAATAATGGATGCGGTTTATTTTTTTACCCAGCATCCCGAAGTTCCCCACGGAACACTTCGAATTTTATTTACTCCCGACGAAGAAATTGGCCGGGGAGCCGATCGCGTTGACATTAAAAAACTGGGCGCGCATTTTGGGTACACCATTGATGGAGAATCGCGGGGCCATATAGAAAATGAAACCTTTAGTGCCGATCGAGTAGATATTACCATAAGCGGATATCCCACCCATCCGGGTTTTGCAAAAAACAAAATGCAGCATGCTTTAAAAATTGCGGCCCAGCTTATTACCTCATGGGATGCCTCCAAAACACCTGAGGCAACCGAAGGGCGTGAGCCTTTTATACATCCAACCTCTATCAGCGGCGGGCTGGAAGAAATAAAATTAAGTTATATTGTTCGCGCCTTTGAAGCGTCAACGCTTACGCAAATGGAACAGGACTTAGAATTTATGCTAAAACAGTTGCTTATAAAATATCCGAAATGCTCGTACACCTTTAACACCACTGCCCAGTACCGTAACATGAAAAGCATTTTGGACCAACACCCCGAAGTTGTGGCCTATGCCGAAGAGGCCATTCGCCGAAGCGGTATGCAGCCCTGCACCTCAAGTATTCGCGGAGGTACCGACGGTTCGCGATTGTCTTTTATGGGTTTGCCCTGCCCCAATATTTTTGCTGGCGAGCATGCCATTCATAGCAAACACGAATGGGTGAGTGTGCAGGATATGCAAAAAGCGGTTCAAACCATTGTAAATTTATCCGTAATTTGGAGCGAACATAAAACTAAATCATGAAACTTAAAATTGTACTTGCCTTTTTAGGCCTTCATTTGCTTGCCTCTGCCCAAACTAAAACAATGCCTGTAGAGGGCGGATTGTCTTTTACCATGAATATTCCGGCGTATTTAAGTAAAACGGCCGGCATTAATACGGCTGCGGCGCTTCAATTTAAAAGTGTTGTTAAAGACATTTATGGTATTGTTATATACGATACCAAAGAAGAACTATTGGCATTGGAAATGAAATTTAATAACGCGCAGGATTTTTACGATAATTTTATTACGGACTTTGTAAAAGACGAAGAACAACGCGAGGTTTCAAGGCCGGAGTCAAAATTTATAAACGGTAACAGTATTGTACTGGCCGATCTTACCTATTTTGATAAAGATGCCAAATCTAAAATTTACTATAAAATTGGTGTTATAGAATCTGCCAAGGCTTTTTACAAAGTATTAATCTGGTGCGATGCTTCTAAACGTAAAACCTTTGAAAAGGATTTTGAAGAAGCTGTAATGAGTTTAAAAGATTAATTTTATAAGGTGGCTGTATTGGCAATAATCAAGTAAGCCATACTTTGAATTATATAAGTTTTTTAATTTCATTTTAAATTTTTTACGCTATTCCGAAAGGGCTTTAATTCGTTTTGAAATTCTGTGCCAGTTCCATATGAATAGTAAAAAAGCTAACGTTGTGTAAACATATTGAGCTGCATTTTTTAAATAAACAGCATTAAATAAAAGAATTAATCCTAATAATAATGTAAGAATAT
>CAWUNH010000067.1:0-6841 GCA_963923435.1 uncultured bacterium | reverse complement strand
TCGGCAGCGTCAGATGTGTATAAGAGACAGTCCAAATACTTTTATCGGGTAAACTTTGAAAACCAAATTCACTGGCAAAACGCGGTACATGACTTCGGTAACTGGAAAAGGGTTCCTGACCCCACCATACTCCCCAATAATGAGAATCGCCAAATTTATAACTCTTAGCATCCCCCCATCCGTATAAGGGAGAAGTCGGGTGATAAAAGATTTTATTGTAATGTAATTTTAAAATTTCAGGAATTTCTTTATAAAATAAAGTTTGATAGGATTTCCAAACCTGAATGGAATCCGTTGCCGAGTAGCCCATGGACTTTGACCAAGACCAATGATTCCAGGCCTCGGTAATTTCGTTATTACCACACCAAAGCGCTAAACAGGTATGTTTTGAAATTCTGTTTACCTCTTGGATAATTTCTGTTTTAACATTCGTAAGAAACGTATTGTCTTGCGGATAAAGGGCATTTGCAAACATAAAATCTTGCCAAACTAAAATTCCTTTTCGATCGCATTGTTTGTAAAAACTTTCCGGCATGTAATACCCTCCACCCCATACCCGAAGCATGTTCATTTTTAAAACTTGTGCCCTGTTAACCAACTGAATGTAATCGGAATCGGTTGCCAAACTATAAATACTATGGGGTGGAACAATGTTGGCGCCTCTGGCAAAGCATGGAATTTCGTTTATTTTCAAATAAAAAGAACGCCCCTGTGAATCCGGTTGCTGAATCCATTGAATTTTTCGGATGCCTTTTGTTAAAACCAGCGTGTCGACAACCTGTTCCCCGGTTTCTAGCTTTAACCGAAACAAATATAAATGCGACGGACCCATTCCAGATGGCCACCACAATTTTGGACTTTTAACGGTTAGGCAAATGGACTGAGACTGCGTTGCTATAGTAAGGATTGTATCCAAAATGCGTTTTTCAGAATTCTCAAACACCGATAAGGTTAATTTATGCACCTGATCTTGAATACGGTGTATTTTTAAATTCGCATTGAGATATGCAACGGACTCGGAAAGCGAATCGGTCTCCACATTAAAATCTTCCAGAAAAGATGTTTTTATAACATGTAAACTTATATTGCCCTGAGGCCCCTGGGTTAATAATTTGGGAGCCCAGTCCCATCCGTAATGGTAGGCCGGTTTACGCGTACCGGAACGGTGTCCCTCGGGCAATGGCAAGGAGTTAAGAGCCCTTTTTTTATAATAGTCTTCTGGATTGTAAAATTGTATTTGTAAATGGTTTATTCCTTTTCTTAAATAGGGTTTTACAGAAAAAGACCAGTTTTTAAAAAAATTATCGGTATGGCCAATTGGCATGCCGTTAAGTTCAAGGTCGGCATAGGTATCGAGGTGATCTGCCTGCAAGTATATTTCTTTTGCTTGCAATTCGCTTTCAGTAATTTCAAAGGATTTAAAAAATATCCAGTTTTTTTTACCAATGTGTTGAATTGAATCTACATTCGAGTTAACAAAGGGATGTAAAATAACCTTTTTGTCTACCAAAACCGCATGCACCTCGTTGGGTATTTTAATTGAATCAAAAACTTGGCTGGAATCTTGCGAATACATTATCCAGTTTAAATTTAAAGACCTGTAAATGTTTTGTGCAAAGAAATTGCGAATTAAAAAACAAAATAAAACAACGATTAGAATTCTATGCATGTACGCAGTTTATAAAACGGTACAATTCTTCATAATCCATCGATTGGCTTTCAGAATTCCAGCAAGCACTGTGATAACTGCGAAAGGGTCGATTTTTAAAAACCTGATTCCACAAACCGGAACGTATTCCCCCACCGGGCATTATTTCCATGGTACTGCCGTACAACTGATGAATTTTTAAAAGTTTAGGCAAACCCAAAACAGCCTGGTCTTTTGCTCCGGAACTTAACAAGCGTTTAATACCCAACTCGGATAAAATTTTTACATTTTGATTATAGGGTTTGCTTTGGTCAACAGCCCTGTGAAATGTAAGCTGTGATGGTTTTATATAACCTAGCAAATCTTTTAATTGATGGATGTTTATGGTATGACTGGAGGTTAAAGATCCGTATACAAACTCTTTGGCTCCTAATGTAAGATAGGATTGTAATCTCTTGATATGTTCTTTATGTTCTTCGTCCGTATATTCAAAGGAGCCCTTTCGAATCCGCAACATCACTACAACTGGTATTTTTACTTGCTGCAGCAATTGATAAAGATCAGAGGGATCTGGGCTTAATCCACCGTCCTGATACGAGCTGCAAAATTCAATGCGATCGGCACCGGCTATGGAAGCCTCAATGGCATCTTTTATATTAAAACACGCTATCTCAACGCTTGGTTTCACCGCAATGAGGGCGCCTGTATTAAAGCATTGGATTGAGTGGCCGACTGTATAGCATAATTAAACCCTTTTTGCAAAGAAAACGCACCATGTTCGCCGTTTTTATTTAAAGCCAAAAATCCAATTTGAAGCGATTGAGGATCTTTATTACGTTTTTTGCAAAAATTAAAAATACGGTCAACCGCCAATTGACAGGCCTGCTGAGGTGTTTTTCCTTGACGCATTAATTCTACCACCGTATGCGAGCCTGAAATACGGATAACTTCTTCGCCATGACCGGTGGCCGTGGCTGCTCCGACTTCATCATCCACGTACAATCCTGCACCAATAATGGGTGAGTCACCTACCCGACCTTGCATTTTAAATGCCAGTCCACTGGTAGTGCAGGCCCCAGAAAGGTGCCCCTGCTGGTCCAATGCCAACATTCCAATGGTATCATGATTTTCAATATTTATCGGGGCTTGGTAATTTGAAGTTTTTAACCATTCCCTCCACTCCTGTTCGGATTCAGCTGTTAAAAGTTTTTCTTTTTTAAATCCCTGATCCAATGCAAAACGTAAAGCCCCTTCTCCAACCAGCATCACATGAGGGGTTTTTTCCATCACTGCGCGAGCCACCGATATTGGATGCACAATGTGTTCCAAAGCTGCTACCGAACCAATGTTACCATTATGGTCCATAATACAAGCATCTAAGGTAACCCTGCCATCGCGATCTGGCCGACCTCCCAATCCTACGCTTCGTTCTTTGGGATCGGCTTCTGGAACTCGAACTCCGGCTTCTACCGCATCCAAAGCATTGCCTTTATTGGAAAGTATGTTCCAGGCCGCCTCATTGGCCTGTATCCCAAAATTCCAAGTAGAAAGTACCACCGGTAACACAGGCTTTGTGGGAATCTCTTCAACCTTAAATGACTTAAACAATACTAGAGGATTTACAAACGCCAATCCACCCAACACAGTACCTCTTTTTAAAAAATTTCTTCGGTTTTGTTTCATGTTAGTGTATTATTATTTCGTCGCAAAATAACCAAGCCGGTGATCCAGCACCCGGTTTACCCGCAGGGACACGCCCTAAATTTTTTGCTTTTATTTTTATAAAACGTGCTGTAAGGGGTGAAAATGAAACTTTAAAAACATCTTCATGAACCCTTGGAATGTCATTCAAGGCACTGTATTTTTGCCCATCCACGGAGGTCCAAATCTCAATATTGGCAGGCAGGTATATCCAAGCGCTTTCTTCTTTTAAAAATCCTATTTCAATAGATGCGATGGATTGATTGCGTTCTAAATCTACCAGTGCCTCCAGGTCTTTACCCTGCCAACCCAGCCATTGTCGCGGGATACGGGGTTTATTTGCCCGAATGCCATCAACTAAAGTAAAAGATCCTCCGGTATTATACGGTAAATCGGGTTGATTATTAAATTGAATGTGAGCTGAGCTTGCTTTGCTAAGCGTTAAGGAACATCTTTTAAAAGTATGCAAGGGCTTTTGGTGTTCAATTTTACCAAACTCTATAACCGTATCGGCGCTTACAATCAGCGATTTAAAACCTTCGGCAAAGCCCGTTGTGGTTTTAAAAACGGGCCTTCCAATAATTGTATCGCTTTCTAATTGAACCCGAAGGGTGCCGCATCGTGGTCCAGGAGTTGTTTTTAGCGTAGATCCCAATATTGCTTTACCGTAATGGTACCCCAGGCGGTCCCAAATTTTAAAATGTAATGCCAGGGCTTGCAAATAATTTTCATACGAATTGTCCGAGGCCCATAAAACTTCTGCCAATGCTGTTAATCGTGGTAAAACCATATACTCAACCTGCTGTTCCGTTTCCATGTATTCGGTCCAAACATTGCCTTGGGCTCCCAAAATATTACCCTGAAATTCTGAGTTTAACAATGCTGGAATGGGTTTATAATCGTAAACCTGTTTTAAGGTATTAAGTCCGCCAATTGCCAGCGGCTCATAGACCGGATCGTCTTGATAATGGTCAAAATAACAGGGCTGACCCGGACTCATTACCACTGCGTGGCCTTGCTGGGCTGCCTCAATACCACCTCTCTCTCCCCGCCAACTCATAACCGTTGCTTCCGGAGCAAGGCCTCCTTCCAATATTTCATCCCAACCAATAATGGATTTATTTTTGGTTTTAAGATACCTTTCTACCCGTTTAATAAAATAACTTTGAAGTTCCATTTCGTTTTTTAAGTTTTCTTGAAGCATGCGTTTTTGACAATGCTCACAGCTTTTCCAACGTGTTTTTGGACATTCATCCCCTCCTATGTGAATGTAGGGTCCAGGAAAGAGCCTACACACTTCATCTAATACAGTTTCTAAAAATTGAAAGCATGTATCACGGGTACACAATACATCCTCAAATACACCCCAAGCCTTTGCCACTTCAAGAGGCTTTTGACGGCAACTTAAAAACGGATAGGCTGCTAAAAGAGCCGTCGAGTGTCCTGGCATTTCAATTTCTGGAACAACCATAATGTTTAAAGCTGCTGCATAATCAATAACCTCTTTAATTTCCGACTGCGTGTAAAACCCACCATACGTTTTAGTATCAAAGACTTGATCTGAATACGGACCTTTCATGGAACCGGAACGCCAGGCACCTGTTTGGCAAAGTTTTGGATACGATTTAATTTCAATACGCCATCCCTGATCATCGGTTAAATGCCAATGAAATCGATTAAACTTATACATGGCCATAATATCCAGATAGCGTTTAATAAATGAAACTGAAAAAAAATGTCTGGATACATCCAGGTGCATTCCCCTCCATGAAAATTTTGGAGCATCTAAAACTTTTACCATTGGAATACCCTGTTTTGAAAAAATTTGACTAAGTGTTTGAACCGCATTTCCAAAACCTGCTGAAGAACCCGATTGTATAATAACCGTTTGAGCATCGCTTCGAATGTAATAGGCTTCGCGACTGCTCATGGGCATTGCCGCATCCGGAGCTTCCATGGATATGCCGGTTTCGGGCATTCTTGAATTTACAACCGGTAATTCGCAGCCATAATAGGTTTTTAATTTTTTTTGCAATATAAGTGCTGCCTGAAACGCATCGGGGGAAGAATAATAAATACCTACATTCTTTTGAACTAAAAAAAACTGATTGCCAAAAACAATGTGCTGCGGTTTTGGTATTACAACTTGTGCAAATAAAACACTGGAAAATCCAAAAAATAGTAGTGTGTATAAAAACGTTCTCACAATTGATTTTGTTTCCATTTTTGGGCTTTCCAGCCATACCAAACCAAATACATAAAACATATAATACCAATAATAAAGCTATAACGAATACCTAAATAGGCATCGGCCAATTTTCCTTGTAATAAAGAAATCCAGCCACCCCCCATTATCATCATGATTAAATAACTGGAAATTACATTGCTTTGCGCTCCCATTCCCCTGATGGCAATTGTAAAAATACACGGCCATAGCGTAGAACAAAACAATCCAACAGAAGTTAAAGCAAATGCACTCCAAACTCCTTTTAATACCATTCCAAATACCAGTGCCACAATACCTAACACAGAAAACAAGCACAATTGGCGTTCCGGTTTTCCTTGGCTTAAAACATCCGATACAATAACAATCGGAATAATCCAAAAATACGGAACTGCCCATTCCATAGAGCGCCCTGTAAGAGCATTTATTCCCAGGTAAACGAAAAATGCCACATAGGGTAAAATCCAGCGTAACAAAGATTGCCCTGTTGCATTTGTTTGAAAAGCAGCCGAAGCTCCGGTCCATCTGCCAATCATTAAACTGGCCCAAAACAAAGACACAAAGGGTGCTACCTGAGAGGTGGGTACTTGAAGTTCGCGTTTCATAAATTCAGGCAGATTTGCAGCTGTTGCAACCTCTACTCCTACGTATAAAAAAATGGCTATCATTCCAAGGCCTACTTGTGGAATTTTAATATTGTTTATAAAATAAGTGTTTTGCGGCTCAAAACCCTCTTCTGCGACAGAGGGATTGGGAATTTTACTTAAATAAAACAAGAGTGCCATGGCTGCAAAGCACAAACCTAAAATTGAAAAGGGAAGTTGTATGGAATGAATGTCCAGTTTACTTGAAGAACCCTCTACAGATCCAAAAATAGCATAGGCAATTAAAACCGGAGCCAAAGTCGTTCCTACATTGTTAATTCCGCCGGCCAGGCTTAATCGCTGCGATCCCAGTTGGGGGTTTCCGCTTTGAATTACCAGTGGGTTGGCGGCGGTCTGTTGCAATGAAAACCCCAAACCTACAACAAACAATCCCATTAGCATTAAATAAAACGACGACCATTGAGCTGCAGGGATAAACAATAGGGTTCCTAAAGCAGATATGCACAAACCCAAAGCAATACCATTCTTATATCCCAGCTGTTCAATAATACTTTTTTTAAAAATAAAAGTGTAAGCCAAATAAAGCAATGAGCCAATGGTATAGGCCACATAAAAACATACGTCCACCCACATGGCCTGGGTTTGAGACAACTTAAAATGATC
>CAWUNH010000066.1:0-6935 GCA_963923435.1 uncultured bacterium | reverse complement strand
GTATAATAGGAATATTTGTATTTTTGCAATCCAAGTTCGGGCTGTAGCACAGTTGGTAGTGTACCAGCATGGGGTGCTGGGGGTCGCGTGTTCGAGTCACGTCAGCCCGACTTTTTTCCCAAGTTCCTGTCCCCAGGCATCCAGGTCTATCCCGTCAAAGGTTCCGCTGCTCATGAGCAATAACACCTGCTGTTTTTGAACCTGAGCCTCAACCCAGGTTTTAAATTCTAGCGTTTCGGTAAATACCACTAAATCGTTGCGTTTAAAATAATTTTTTAAACTTTCGGCAACAATTGGTTTTAGCTTTTTATGGGCAATGGTTTTTGGATTGAAATATACCAGCGCCGTTTCGGCCTCATTTAAAGTACCTGCATATTCCTTTAAAAATGTTTCGTTTAAGCTGCTAAAAGTATGCAGTTCTAAACAGGCAGTTACTTTAAAGTTTGGAAACTGATTGCAAACGGCATTGAGCGTAGCCCTGAGTTTTGAGGGAGAATGCGCAAAATCTTTGAAGCAAATAAAAGTTTCGGATTGGTAAACCGTTTCTAAACGCTTGGCTGCACCAGTAAAATTCTGAATGGCTTGGTAAAAATCTTTATCGGAAACCGACATGGCCCTGCAAACCTGTCGGGCTGCCTCCAGATTTTGCAAATTATGCGCCCCAAACACCTTAAGGGGAATGGCTGTAGTTTGATTAATTAAATAGGTAATACCCTCTTTAATGTTATAATGCGGTGTTCGATAAGGTTGGTATTGAATTTGGGTATTCGGACGTTCTTTCACCAGTTTTAATAAAACAGGATCCGATTCGCAATAAATAAGGCAACCGCCGGGTTCAATGCATTGAATAAAAATTCTAAATTGTTCTATATACTGTTCAAAGCTGGGAAACACATTGATGTGATCCCAAGCAATTCCACTAATAACAGCCACATGGGGTTTATATAAATGGAATTTGGGCCTTGGATCTAATGCAGAGGCTAAATACTCATCGCCTTCAAATACCGCACAATCGGATGCGCTTAATTGAACCATGGTATCAAAGCCTTTTAGTTGTGCACCTACTAAAAAATCACAGGGCTTTTTAAGGTGTTTAAAAACATGCAAAATCATTGCAGTTATGGATGTTTTGCCATGGCTTCCGCCTATAACAATTCGGGTTTTGGATTGGGTGGCTTCGTAAAAAAATGCAGGAAACGAATATACCGGTACATTTAAACTACGGGCACGCTTCAGTTCGGGATTGTCCTCGCGGGCATGCATCCCCAAAATAACGGCCTTGAGCCCGGAATGAATTCGTGAGGGATCCCACCCCAAAGATTCAGGCAACAATCCATATGCTTTCAATCGGGACCAACTGGGCTCGTTTATTTCATCATCACTGCCACTAACTTCATAACCCGTTTCATGCAGGGCACGTGCCAAATTGTGCATTATACTGCCTCCAATGGCAATCAGATGAATTTTGGGTTTCATGATTCAGGTGGATAAACCCGCGCTCAGCCCCTTGGAAAGCAATTGTTTTTGGAGCGGACTTAAGTTTTCAAACGTACCCTCTTTTACCGCACAGCTTCCCTTGTAATGAATGATATAGGTGCATTGGGTTGCCTGAGTCAGTTCATGACCGCATATTTCAACCAGCGATTCAATTACGTGATCAAAAGTATTGACATCATCGTTGTATACGGTTAAAAAAAACAAATGGGAGGAACGTTTTTTTGTACGTTTTTGTTCCAAAGGTTGCGACATGCTCATGGTGTTTCTGAATTTTCGTCTTTTTTACTTCGTTTGGATTTTTGTTTTTTTGAGGATGAAACGATGATTTCCTTGGTGTCAGAATTTAGATCAACCAATAATTCATCTCCTTCCGTTAAATTGTTTTTTAAAATTTCTTCGGCCATGGGATCTTCCATGTATTTTTGAATCGCGCGTTTTAATGGCCTTGCTCCAAAATTGGGATCGTAGCCTTTTTCAACAATAAAGTCTTTTGCAGAATCGGTAATACTAATTTTGTAACCCAGCCCTTGCACCCTTCCAAATAAACCCGCCAATTCAATATCAATAATTTTATGAATGTCCTCACGATTGAGTGCATTAAACATAATTACATCGTCAATACGATTTAAAAATTCGGGCGCAAAGGCTTTTTTTAAGGCGTTTTCTATAACCGCCTTAGAGGCATCTTCCTCCTGATCTTTGCGTGCAGCGGTTCCAAATCCCACACCGGTGCCAAAATCTTTTAACTGACGGGCACCAATATTTGAGGTCATGATGATGATGGTATTTTTAAAATCCACCTTGCGCCCCAGGCTGTCGGTAAGTTGGCCGTCGTCTAATACCTGCAAGAGCATGTTAAACACATCGGGATGGGCTTTTTCAATTTCATCCAAAAGAACAACGGAATAGGGGCGCCGCCGAACTTTTTCAGTAAGCTGTCCGCCTTCTTCGTATCCAACATATCCCGGAGGAGCCCCAATGAGTCGGGTGGTGGCAAATTTTTCCATGTATTCGCTCATATCAATGCGTATCAGAGCTTCGTCGTTATCAAACAAATAACGGGCTAAAACTTTTGCCAATTGCGTTTTTCCAACACCGGTTGGACCTAAAAAAATAAAAGAACCAATGGGTTTATTCGGATCTTTAAGTCCGGCACGGTTGCGTTGGATGGCACGCACTACTTTTTGCAAAGCCTGATCTTGACCAATTACTTTACCCTTTAAAAGGTCTTGCATTTTAATAAGTTTGGCCCCTTCGTTTTGATTTACTTTTTGTACAGGAATACCGCTCATCATGCTTACAACTTCGGCAACATTGTCCTCGGTTACCTTAATGCGGTTTTGTTTGGATTCTTCTTCCCAGGTTTTTTTGGCAGACTCCAGTTGGGTTTGCAATTGTTTTTCGGCATCCCTAAAGCGGGCCGCATCCTCGTATTTGGTTTCACGGATGGCTTTGGTTTTTTGCTCTTTAATTTCTTCCAATTGTTGCTCAATGGTAACAATGGATTCGGGTACATGAATGTTACTGATATGAACCCGGCTTCCGGCTTCATCCAGGGCATCAATGGCCTTGTCTGGCAGGTGGCGGTCTGTGAGGTATCTTGCAGTCAAAGATACACAGGCTTTGAGCGCATCTTCGGTATAGGTTACATTGTGATGATCTTCGTATTTAGATTTTATATTGTTTAAAATTTGCAGTGTTTCATCGGGAGAGGCCGGTTCCACCAGTACTTTTTGAAAACGGCGCTCCAGGGCCCCGTCCTTTTCGATATACTGACGGTATTCGTCGAGGGTTGTGGCTCCAATACACTGAATTTCTCCCCGGGCCAGTGCCGGTTTAAACATGTTGCTGGCATCTAAACTTCCGCTGGCTCCGCCGGCTCCGATTATGGTATGAATTTCATCAATAAATAAAATTATATCGGGGCTCTTTTCAAGTTCGTTCATAACGGCTTTCATGCGTTCTTCAAACTGACCACGGTATTTTGTACCTGCCACCAAAGATGCCAAATCCAGGGTAATCACGCGTTTGCCAAACAAAACTCGGCTGACTTTGCGTTGCATGATGCGTAGCGCCAAACCCTCTGCTATACTGGATTTTCCAACTCCGGGCTCTCCGATAAGCATGGGATTGTTTTTTTTACGACGCGATAAAATTTGAGATACACGCTCTATTTCTTTTTCTCTTCCTACTACCGGATCGAGTTTACCGTCTTCTGCCATTTTTGTTAAGTCACGGCCAAAATTGTCCAATACCGGGGTTTTAGATTTGCCATCGGCTGGTTTTTTTCCGGCAGCGGAGCTACTGGATCCTGTTGGATTTTCATCGCCGTCCTCATCGTCGCTGGAAGCCGAATTTTCAATTTCCTCCGGATGGTCTTCTGTTCCTTGACTTTGATCAATAAATTGTTCCAGCTCCGTTTTGGCCGCCAAATAATCAACCCCCATTCGGGATAAAATTTTTGAAACCACATTGTCTTCGTCTTTTAAAATGCACAACAATAAGTGTTCGGTTCCAATCATAGGAGATTTAAAGGATTTTGCTTCCAGGTATGTTAGTTTAAGAACTTTTTCGGCCTGTTTAACCAATGGTAAATTGGAAAGCTGATGATTTTTTTTTACTCCGGGACTTAAACTTTGTTCTAGCTGTTTGCGAAAATCCGCTGCGGTTACCCCCAGGTTTTTTAACAATCGCATGCCAACGCCCTCCCCGTCGCGGATCATGCCCAACATTAAATGTTCTAAACCAATGTATTCGTGACCCAATCGAATGGCCTCTTCGCGGCTGAAGGTAATAACGTCTTTAACGCGGGGCGAAAATTTTGCTTCCATATACAATAACAGTTGTTCTAAAAGTATATCAATGCGCCGTATCGTCCTATCTTTTTAAGATTAATTTTGAACAAAATATGTTAATAAAATTAAGCCTTCCAGGCTCCGATTTTCTTGTAATTTCAGGCTTTTACATACCATGCGATAGCCGCTAACAACGCTTATGAACGAACAACCTCCCATATCCGACGGATCCAAAATAATTCCCATCAACATAGAAGATGAAATGAAGACCGCTTACATTGATTATTCAATGTCGGTAATAGTGTCCAGGGCCTTGCCCGATGTACGCGACGGTTTAAAACCGGTCCATCGGAGGGTCTTATACGGAATGCTGGATTTAGGGGTGCTTCACAACCGTCCGTATAAAAAATCCGCACGTATTGTAGGAGAAGTTTTAGGCAAGTACCATCCGCACGGCGATGCCAGTGTTTACGACACCATGGTTCGAATGGCACAAGATTGGTCCCTGCGCTACATGCTGGTAGACGGTCAGGGTAATTTCGGATCCATGGACGGCGATATGCCGGCGGCCATGCGCTATACCGAAGTCCGTTTTAGGAAAATTGCCGAAGAAATGATGTCGGACATTGATAAAGACACCGTTGACTTTAAACCCAATTTTGACGATTCGTTAACCGAACCTACTGTTCTGCCCAGCCGAATCCCCAATTTATTAATGAATGGAGCCGCCGGCATTGCGGTAGGTATGGCAACCAACATGGCTCCCCATAACTTAAAAGAATGCGTAGACGCCATCATTGCCTATATTCATAACAACCAGTCCAGTGTAGAGGATTTAATGCAACACGTAAAGGCGCCGGATTTTCCTACCGGAGGAATTATATACGGATACGATGGGGTACGCGAGGCCTTTAAAACCGGGCGGGGTCGAGTTGTGATACGGGCCCGTGCTCAGATTGAACCCGTGGGCGAACGTGAACGGATTGTGGTGACCGAGGTGCCGTATCAAATTAATAAGGCCGAAATGATCAAACGCCAGTGGGAATTATGCAACGAAAAGAAAATTGAAGGAATTTCTGAAATACGCGATGAAAGTAACCGAGAGGGCATCCGAATTGTGTACGAACTTCGGCGCGATGCGATTGCTAATGTTGTGTTAAATAATTTATACAAGTATTCTGCATTGCAAAGTTCGTTTTCGATAAACAATGTTGTTTTGGTGCAGGGCCGCCCCGAATTACTGAATTTAAAGGAATTGATTCGGCATTTTGTAGACCATCGACACGAAGTTGTAGTTCGGCGTACGCAATTTGAACTGGCACAAGCAGAAAAACGGGCTCATATTTTACAGGGATTGTTAATTGCACTCGATCATCTGGATGAGGTAATTCGGGTAATACGCGAAAGCGAGACGCCCGATTTGGCCCGGGAAGAATTGATTCAACGCTTTTCTTTATCCGATGTACAGGCCCGTGCCATTTTAGACATGCGCCTTCGTACCCTTACCGGATTAGAGCGGGATAAACTAAAACAGGAATACGATGAATTAATGCAAACCATTGCACAGCTGAAAGAAATTTTAAACAACCGAGCCTTGCGTTTTTCGATTATAGAAAAAGAACTCAGCGAAATAAAAGAAAAATACGGCGATGCACGCCGAACCGAAATTATCTATTCAGGAGACGACTTAAGGGTTGAAGACATGATTGCCGATGAAGAGGTGGTAATTACCATTTCACATATGGGATACATGAAACGGACCCTTCTGTCGGAATACCGCTCGCAAAATCGAGGAGGACGCGGATCTAAAGGTACAGCCACCCGAGAAGAAGATTTTGTGGAGCATATGTTTACCGCCTCTACGCACAATTACATTTTATTGTTTACTGAAAAGGGCCAGGTTTTTTGGATTCGTGCCTACGAAGTTCCGGAGGGAAATAAGCAAAGTAAAGGACGTGCCATACAAAATTTAATCAGCATTGCACCCGATGACCGGGTACGCGCATTTATTAATGTTAAAGACTTAACCAATGAGGATTACATACAGTCCAATTACATTATTTTGTGTACCAAACAGGGCATTATCAAAAAAACCGCTCTGGAAGCCTATTCCCGTCCACGTGCCAACGGAATAAATGCCATTACCATTCGTGAAGGCGATTGTTTGTTAGAAGCGGCTTTAACCAATGGAAAATCTGAAATGATGTTGGCGACTCGGAAAGGAAAGGTTTGCCGTTTTCCGGAAGAAAAAGTTCGCCCCATGGGAAGAAACGCCAGCGGGGTTATAGGAATAGACTTGGACGACGAGGGCCAGGATTCTAATGAAGTAATTGGCATGATATGCATTCAACAGCCCAATGCCAACGTTTTAGTTGTATCTGAGCACGGTTATGGCAAACGTTCGGAAGTGGAGGAATACCGTATTACCAACCGGGGTGGTAAGGGCGTTAAAACCATTAACATCACGGAAAAAACCGGAAACTTGGTTGGCATTAAATCCGTAACAGATAAAGACGACTTAATGATTATTACCAAAAATGGAATTGCCATACGATTAAATGTTGCCGACCTCAGGCTGATGGGCCGTGCCACTCAGGGCGTACGATTGATTAACATTCAAGACGACGATGCCATTGCTGCCGT
>CAWUNH010000065.1:0-6958 GCA_963923435.1 uncultured bacterium | reverse complement strand
TACAGACCATTCGTTATAGTCCGCCATGGGTTCAAATGCCCGGTTTATTGGATCGATCGGAACGACAAGCCATTTCAATGATTCAGAGCTACGGATTTAAATTAGGTTGGACAAAGCAGCAACTGGCCGATTGCAACGGATGCGTGATTGCTCAGTTAATTAATAACCGCAGCATTGCAACCGGAGATTCGGTATTAAAAGGAAGTACCATTAATTTAATTATTGGTCTTGACTCAACCGGCATGTATTTGCAAGACACTTTGCGACAAGACTCGGTTTCTTTATCCTCTGAAACGGATTAAAATGGGTAAGAATTGTTTTATTTTATTTATACTTCCTCTTTTTTTGAGCGCTCAGGAAGTTTGGGTTCCGCTTCTGGGTAAAATTCAAGAAACCAATCCAGGCAATTTTCAGTTAAAGCAATCCATGTCTGCTGCCTCACTCATGCTGCCGTTTAAAGATGATTTTAGTAATGCAGACCGTCATACGGTGCCAGATGCCTCCCGCTGGTTACCTTGCGCTGTTGCTGTAAATCACGGCATGGCCAAAGCACCGCCCACTTTGGGAATGGCTACAATGGACGGCTTAAACCGCTGGGGTTTGCCTTATCAACCCGAAGGCAGTAACTGGAATGCCTCCGATGCCGCAGATACGCTGTGTTCCAGATGTATTAATTTAAAAATGCTGAATGCTCAGCAACTTCAGCTATCGGACAGCATTGCCTTAAGTTTTTATGTGTTACCAGGTGGATGGGGAGATATGCCCGAAGTTCAGGATTCACTGATTTTAGATTTTTATAATCCACAAACCCGATCCTGGAACAACCGAATTTGGTTTATGAAAGGACCGGCACTGCCTTCGGTTAACGATACCGTATTTAAACGTTGTTTTGTGCCGATTACACAATCGGATTTTCTCCAGGACAGTTTTCAGTTTAGATTTCGAAATAAAGCTACGGTTATGGGTGCCTTTGATAATTGGCATTTAGATTACATCTACTTGGACCGTTACCGAAGTGCCCATGCGGATACGGTATACAACGACATTGCGTTTACCAAAATGCCAAGTCCATGGTTTAATTCGGCCCGAAGCCTGCCTTTTGCACACTGTAATGCTGCATTGCTTCAGCCGAGGCAATCCGTTTACATTGCCAATTTAAATGGACAGCCCATCAATATGCAATACCAGCGATCCATTCAATCTCAGGCGATGCCTTCGAGTAGCTATTCGGGAGGATTTACAAATTTGCAGCCCTATCTAATAAACGGTTGCAGTACTTTTACACCCCATTCCAATCCGCCAAATACCTTTACGGTTCCTTTTAGCGGATATGCCGATTCCGTCTGTTATTTTATTTCCCACCGACTTAATCGGGGAACTGCATTTTCTGATTTTTTTCCTCACAACGATTCGCTTTCTGAATTTATAAGTCTGTCAAATGTTTTTGCAATGGACGACGGTTCTGCCGAGTGTGGATATTTAAACAAATCTTCTAACGGAAAAATGGCATACCAAATTGAACTTCAAAAAACCGATTCGCTCAGGGGACTTCAAATATACTGGGATCCGGTAGCTTCCTTAAAATTAAAAGCCTTGTCCTACCGGTTTAATATTAAAGTTTGGTCTGAATCTGGAGGTAAACCTGGCAGCTTACTTTACGATAACGGAGCCAGTTATCCCCGTTATGCCGATTCCTTGTACAAACCCTTTACCAATTACATTTTTAAAAACCCCATTAAATTGAATAAAGGCCTCTATTTTATAGGGATAGAACAGTTTGTTGCCGAAGGAATACCCATTGGATTCGACCGAAACACAGATTTTAGTTCACGTTTATGGGTAGATGCAGGCTCCGGATGGAAACCCTCAGGGCTTTACGGTTCGCTTATGATGCGTCCGGTGGTTGGCTCAGATTTTGCTTTAGGTTTTAACAAACCCCAATCTAATAAGCTGGCCATTTTTCCAAATCCGGCTCAAACCGAATTTAACATTGTTCCTCAATCGGATTTACTTTTTTATCAAATATGGAATATGCAAGGGGTATGCATGTATCAGGGAAGGCCCGATCGTTTAAAGGTGAATGTAGCTCAATGGCAAGAGGGGATTTATACGTTTGTGTTTTATAAAACTTCGGGTAGTGAAAGTCAAATCTTAATCGTTGTTCACAACTAATGTCCGGCTCTCAGGAAGAATTGGATGATTTGGAGAGTGATTATTACCAGCATTTTGAACTGGTTGTTGATGCCGGACAAGCTCCGCTTCGACTGGACAAATTTTTAAACAACCGATTGTCCAAAGCTTCGCGTACTAAAATTCAGTATGCCTGCGAAGAAGGATTGGTAGAGGTAAATAAACGTCCCCGAAAATCGAATTACAAAATTAAACCCGGCGACGACATTCGTATTTTTTTACCACATCCGCCCCGAATTCTGGAGGTTATTCCAGAAAATATTCCCCTGGACATTCGGTACGAAGATGATTTTGTAATTATGGTAAACAAGCCTGCGGGTATGGTGGTGCATCCTGCTTATGGACATTACAATGGAACACTGGTAAATGCTTTAAGCTACCATTTTAAGTACTTACCCAAATCCATTCAAAAATTGGATGGAGATCTGCGTTTGGAACGTCCTGGATTGGTACACCGAATAGATAAAAACACCTCCGGCATTTTAATTATTGCAAAAACAGAACTGGCCATGATGCGGTTGGCTAAATTGTTTTACGAGCACGATTTAGACCGCAGGTATTGGGCATTGTGCTGGGGGGTTTTGCCAGAAAATAAGGGCAACATTGAGCTTCGGGTGGGACGGGATCCAAAAAATAGAAAACGCATGCAAACATTTTCAAAGGATTCTGAAATTGGTAAATCGGCCATAACCCATTACACGGTTATAAAACGCTTTTCGTATGTAACCCTGGTTGAATGCCGTTTGGAAACCGGAAGAACGCATCAAATTCGGGTACATTTTAAAGCCATTGGCCACCCTTTATTTGGCGATGAAGAATACGGAGGAAAGGCCGTCCTGAGGGGCTTGCCAACGGCTTCTTACCGTCAGTTTGTACAAAATTTGCTGGAGCTTTTACCCCGTCAAGCATTGCATGCCCGTTCTCTAACATTACAACATCCGATTACACAAACGCATTTATCGGTAGCTGTAGATTTGCCCGAAGATTTTAACATGTGTTTAAAACGCTGGGAGGCTTTTGAAACTCAATTGTTGAAAGCTTAGTGTTCGTGTCTAAACACAAACTGTTTTTCAAACATGTCCAATACGATTGTTTTTTCAGGGCTGATGCGTCCCGATAACAAGGATTTTGACAAGGCATTTAACACCTGTTTTTGAATAACCCGTTTTACAGGTCGGGCTCCAAACTGAGGATCGTAACCTAATTCGCCGAGCCATTCGAGTGCCTCCGGAGTCCATTTAAATTGAATGTGTTGTTCGGATAATTTGAGCTTTAAGTGCTCTAATTGCAATTGAACAATTTCGTGAATTTGAGTTCGGTTTAAAGGTTCAAATAAAATTAACTCGTCGATTCGGTTTAAAAATTCCGGACGCAGGGTTTTTTTAAGCAACTCAAATAAGGCAATTCGTAATTTGGCCATGGTACCCGATCGTTCTTCTTCCGACAGATTTTGGGTTTCCTCCTGAATTAAGGATGCACCGATATTACTGGTCATAATTATTAGGGTGTTTTTAAAATTCACGGTACGTCCCTTATTATCGGTTAATCGACCGTCGTCCAATACCTGAAGCAGGATGTTAAATACATCGGGGTGGGCTTTTTCAATTTCATCCAACAGTATTACACTGTAGGGTTTTCGCCGAACGGCTTCTGTTAATTGCCCGCCTTCTTCGTATCCCACATACCCGGGAGGAGAACCAATCAGCCGACTTACGGCATGACGCTCCTGAAATTCACTCATATCAATGCGCGTCATAGATTGTTCGTTGTTAAATAAAAATTCGGCCAGGGCTTTGGCCAATTCGGTTTTTCCAACGCCGGTGGTTCCCAAAAAAATAAACGAACCAATGGGTCTTTTTTGATCCTGCAACCCGGCTCGGCTGCGTCTTACCGCATCGGCCAGTGCCTCTATGGCTTCGGACTGACCCACCACACGTTTATGCAATTCTTCTTCCAAATGCAATAATTTTTCCTTTTCGCTTTGCAGCATTCCTTTTAGCGGTATTCCGGTCCAAGCACTGATAACCGAGGCAATGTCTTCACGGTCTACTTCTTCTTTTAATAATAGCGAACCAGAGGCTTTGGCCTGACTGAGTTTTGTTTCAAGTTCCTGAAGTTTTAGCTCGGTTTCTTTAATTAATCCATACCGAAGTTCGGCCACTTTACCATAGTCGCCTTGTTTTTCATACGAAAGGGCCTGTTGTTTGTAATCTTCAATTTGAGACTTTAGTTTTTGAACCTGTTGTATCGACTCTTTTTCAGATTGCCAGCGCAACCTGAGAATGTTTCGCTGATCCTGAAGCTCTGCAATTTCTTTACTTAAGAGGTTGACTTTTTCCATTTCATTTTCACGTTTAATGGCCTCTCGTTCAATTTCCAACTGCATGATGTTACGTTCAACTTCATCCAATTCAATGGGCATGGAATTAATTTGCATCCGTAATTTAGAGGCTGCCTCGTCCATTAAATCTATGGCCTTATCCGGTAAAAATCGATCGTTGATATAGCGCTGAGAAAGTTCAACGGCAGCAATGATGGCTTCGTCTTTAATTCGAACCTGATGGTGGAGTTCGTATTTTTCTTTAATTCCTCTTAAAATTGAAATTGCATCTTCGGCCTCCGGCTCATCCACCCAAACTTTTTGAAAACGCCGCTCCAGAGCCTTGTCTTTTTCAAAATATTTTTGGTATTCGTTTAAGGTCGTAGCACCGATTGCCCTGAGTTCGCCTCGCGCCAGCGCCGGTTTTAAAATATTCGCAGCATCCATTGCGCCTTCACCACTGCCCCCGGCGCCCACCAGGGTATGAATCTCGTCAATAAACAAAATAATTTCACCCGAGCTTTTAATGACTTCTTTAACAACCGACTTTAAACGTTCTTCAAATTCTCCCTTAAATTTTGCTCCGGCAATTAAGGCTCCCATATCCAGAGCATATACTTGTTTGCTTTTTAAATTTTCTGGAACATCACCGCTTAAAATCCGATGTGCCAACCCCTCTGCAATTGCGGTTTTACCAACTCCGGGTTCACCCACTAAAATGGGATTGTTTTTAGTTCTTCTGGAGAGTATTTGCAGCACTCTGCGGATTTCATCGTCGCGGCCAATTACAGGATCCAGTTTTCCGGATTTGGCCTGTTGATTTAAATGTACGGCGTATTTTGCCAATGCCTGGTATTGTTCTTCCTGAGTGGCACTGGTAACCCGTTCGCCCTGATGCAATTCCTGTATGGCCAATTTTATGTTTTTTTCGGTGATTCCCAAATCTTTCATGGCCTGCTGCACAGGACTTTTTACCAAAAGCAAGCCCAAAAAAACATGTTCAATAGCAGCATAGTCGTCGTGTAATTCTTTGGCAACTTGTTGGGCTTTTAGTAATACCTCCTGACTCTCTTTGGATAAAGCCGTTGCTGTGCCGGTTTGTTTAGGTATTTGACTTAATAACCGATCGTTGGTGGCCAGCATTTTTTCGGGTTGTATTTGTAATTTTTTAAGTAAAAACGGACAAACATGAGCATCCGCCTGAAGGAGGCTCTTTAACAAATGCGCCGGTTCAATGGTGCTGTGTTGCCGCTGCATGGCTTCTTGTAGCGATTGTTGTAAAGCCTCTTGGGCTTTAACCGTAAATGCGTTTAAATTCATAATTGTAAATGTTTTTACCAATTATGTTCCAAGGTTAAAAATCTGCTAATTCGTCGTAAAAAAATTGTAAATACTGACGAAACGTCGCTTTAATTCAAATTATTGAGACAAATGGTTTGTTTTTTTTAGCACGGATTACCAAGCTTCATGATTTTTTTAAAAAACAGAATTATTTTAATGTTTTAGGCTTGCGTTTTTGGGGTATGTTTTAAATAACCATAAACCAGAAAATGCAATTAAACCGTTTAATAATAATAATTCGGGTCCAAATTGGTATTGGTAAAATTGATTGCATGCGTATTGAATTATGTAGGACAATGCTGGTGCAAACAAGCAAGAAACGACGATTCCCGTTTTTGAAACTTCATGTTGGGTAAAAATACCAAAGGCAAATAAACCCAAAAGCGGTCCGTAGGTTAGTGCAGCGATTTTTAGCAAGAGTTGAATTAATGAACCCTGATCCAATTCTTTAAAAACAAAAACACAAATTAAAAAAACAAGGGCCATAATCAAGTGTATTTTTTTTCGAATTTGTGTTTTTTGCATCAAATTTAAATCCTGACGGTTTTCCATATTTAACACGTCCACGCAATACGAAGCGGTAACAGCAGTGAGTGCGCCGTCTGCACTTGGAAACAATGCCGAAACCAGCCCGATCATAAAAAACAAGGACATTATCCATGGCAACTGTGTTGAAAATGCAATGTCTGGAAACAGGCGATCGCCCGACACCGGCAGCTGCAGACCCTGTTTATAAAGCTGCAGCACCCCACCTAAAAATAAAAACAAAAAATTTACTAGAATTAATACCAAGCTAAAACTTAACATGTTTTTTTGGGCATTTTTTAGGGTTTTTACACTAATGTTCTTTTGCATCATCTCCTGATCCAAACCGGTCATGGCAATGGTAATAAAAAATCCACCCACAAGCTGTTTTAGCCAGTAACCCGATTGCTTCCAATCCGTCCCGTTCCATTGGGTAAACCCCTTTAATTCCATTTCATTCCAAGCGTACCAAACATCCAACTTAAGTTCGGTTAACACATAATGCAGGCATACGATGAGCGAAACCAACATAAAAGTGGTCTGCAGGGTATCCGTCCAAACGATGGTTTTTACACCCCCCTT
>CAWUNH010000064.1:0-6997 GCA_963923435.1 uncultured bacterium | reverse complement strand
TTAAAATCAAATCAACGCATTATGGCCGGCATTTTTAGTTCGTATATTGGAATTGAAACCTCGGTTTCTTCGGATTGCAGTCTTTTAACCCGCAGTATTGCCTCGGAAAACACGCCCTATTATTTTTCTGGTTTTAGATACCTTAAATCACTGGAACGGATGAACTGCAGTTTTTATTTATTAAACGGCTGGCAGCGTATTGCATGGAATGCTCAAAACCGCATTCCGGCGTTTGGCAGCAACCTGCAATTTAAACTAAAACCCGAATTTGAAATTCAACACAGTTTATTTATCGGTTATGCAAAACCCGACTCCTTAAGGGCCCTTCGCATATATCAGCATGTTAACTGCAAATTAATCCGTACATGGGGAAGCGGGTATGCCACCTTTGATTTGGGAATTGAAAATGGATTTTTATGGCTAAGTCCGCAACTCATTGCCGACTTTACACTCAATCCTCATCAGCATCTGGCCGCTCGGCTGGAATGGTTTTGGGATCCCCATAAATGTCAAATTTTTGTGGATGGGCCACAGGGTTTTAATACGCTAGGATTGGCTCTGTGTCATACCTACACCGGTATTAAAAACATGGACCTTCGTGTTGAGGTAAAATATTATCAGTCGGAACAACCTCCCTACAACCGATTTGAAAACCGGTTTTACCTGAGTTCTGGATTGAGTTATCGGTTTTGTTCGGAATGAAACGACCTGGTTATTACCTCTTTAGAATTCCATTCCAAATAGTAACATTCGCGAATCCACTCACCTAAATTAATGTAGCGTCCTCCCAGTGGCAATTCTAAATTTAAATGCAAATGCCGGTGTCCAAAAATAAAATAGTGGGCTGTTTTTTTTAACTCCTCTTCTTTAGAATATAAATACAGCCATTCGTTTTCTTTTCCCTTGAACGTTTCATCGGTATGGGCAGTTTGTATTCTGCTGCGCCGGCTGCTTTGCCGGGCTATGTAAAAGGCAAGATTGGGATGAAGCCTGCTAAACAGCCACTGACAGAGCGCATTTTTGAAAAAGAATTTTAGAACTTTATACTTATAATCGCCGGGGCCCAATCCGTCGCCGTGACCAACTAAAACACGCGTGGAATTTATTTCAATTAAAATGGGATCTCTGTAAATTGTAAGGCCAATTTCTTGAACCAGATAATCGTTCATCCATAAATCGTGATTGCCGGTAAACACATATACCGGAATACCGGAATCTGTAAATTCAGCCAATTTGGCCAAAAACCGAATGTAGCCTTTGGGCACCGTGTAGCGGTACTCGTACCAAAAATCAAATAAATCGCCCAATAAAAACACTGCTTGAGCCTCCGGCTTAATACGATCTAACCATTGGCACAATTGGTTTTCCCGAATACGGCTTTGAGTGGCGTTGGGAGCTCCCAAATGAAAATCAGAAGCAAAAAATATTTTTTTTTCGGTAAGTTTAAAATTTAATTGGACTTGCACGGATACTAAATTAAAAATTAAAGCCCTTATTGCAGTAATTTAAAACTTGAATTAAACTTTTTTAAAATCAAAGGGTTATACCTTTATGAATTATACTTTAATTACCGGAGCCAGTTCTGGAATTGGGATGGAACTGGCAAAAATTTTTTACAAACAAGGGCACTCCCTTATTTTGGTAGCCCGAAATGAAAGCCGCTTAAATGCACTAAAAGCACAATTAAACAGCCAAGAGCATCAGAAAATTCATTGCATCCCAATGGATTTAAGTATCCCCGGGGCTTCTAAACGGCTTTACGAAACATTGCTACAAAATAATTTTCATGTTGAAACACTTGTAAACAATGCCGGTTACGGCTCTTTTGGAAGGTTTGATTCCATTTCGCTTGACCTGCATCAAAATATGCTTCAATTAAACATGCTGGCTTTAACGGAGCTCACACACTATTTACTTGTTCCCATGCTTGAGCAAAAAAAAGGATGTGTTTTAAATATCGCTTCGACCGCTGCTTTTCAAGGAATTCCATTTTTTAGTGTTTACGCTGCAACAAAAGCCTATGTGCTGCACCTCAGCGAAGCGCTTCATGAAGAATACCATGCCCTTGGCATTCGGGTTTCGGCGGTGTGTCCGGGAGCCACTGCCACCGAATTTGCACAACGTGCAAACATGCAAAACAACCGCTTGTTTCAATCTGCTTTTACAGCCAGTTCTGAAGAGGTTGCAAAACTTTGTTACCGCGTATGTAACTCAGATAGGCCGATTGTCATTCACGGGCTTGGAAACCGCCTGTTAACCTGGCTTAGCCGTTGGATACCAAGAAAGTTGGGTGTTCGTATGGCTGGAAAAATGGTTTCCATGCCATTAAAATAAAAAATACGCCGGAATTGTTAGGGAATGTACTTTTTCAACGCCTCTTGCAATTCATTACCTCTTAAATTTTTTGCTACAATGCGTCCCTGCGGATCCAACAATACAGTAAAGGGTATCGATTGAAGCCCGTATAGTGCAACCACTGAACTTTCCCAAAATTGTAAATCACTTAATTGGGGCCATGTCATTTTTAAATCCTGAATGGCATTTAACCATGCGGATTTATCTTTATCCAAAGAAACGCCGACAATATCAAAGGGTTTGGACTTATACTGCTGATAAATAGTTACCAAACGTGGAATTTCGGCTTTGCAGGGTCCACACCAGCTGGCCCAGAAATCAATCAAAATCCATTTTCCCCGGTACTCGGTTAATTTATGCGTTTTACCGGAAGGATCGTTTAAAACAAAATTGGGCGCCTCCTGACCAATGGCCAATTTTTTTAATGTTTTAAACGTTTCATGAAAGGATAATACGTTTCGGTCTTTTGGAAATTTTGCATACAGCCCTTTGTCAAGTGCTGCGTAGGCATCGTAATAGGTTTCCGGATCTAAGGGCTGAATAAAAGCCAAGCAAGCGTAACTGGTTGAAAAGGTTTGTATGGTTTGAGCCATCGCTTTTTGAACCGGTGTAACCATTGCATAATATGGAACTTCCAGTTCTTTACTAACGGCCATCATTTTTAACGAATCCATGCCGGGTTGTTGAACGCGTTGCTGAAAAATTTTATTGAGGGAATCAAGACGATTGCTAAGACCCATGGCCAATTTGTTAAACCGGTTAAATACATCGGTTTCTTGAGAACCGATAATTTTAGATGTTGTTTCGGGCTGGTTAAAATCGGCCTCAATTTGGATTTGATCGGCCGAATCTATAACCAGTGTGATAAACCGCTGGTTATCTATTTTAACACGGTAAAAACCTATTTGCGGTTTATAATTTACAAACTCAAAATGACCATTGTCATCAATTTGGGTACTGTCAACTACAATGGGCTGTGGATTAACCAGTTTTTCTAAATAAAGGGATTGCGGTTTAGAATTTTTAAAGGTTCCGGCAACCCTTGCTTTATGATTTGAGTCGGAACTGCAGGAAGTCCAAACTAAGGCTAACAAGGTTATAAATAATGGAATACGTATCATGTGTTTTATTTTTTAAATAAACTTTATTGATTTAATAATCGGTTCATTATGGACTGCAGTAATTTTGGATCGGCTTTACCTCCGCTCAATTTCATTGCCTCTCCAATAAATAAACCCATAAGACCGGTTTTACCGGATTTATAGGCAGCCACTTTTTCGGAATGTTTTAAAACAACCGATTGGGCGATTGCTTCCAGCTCAGCAGCATCGGAATTTTGAATTAAATCTAGTTTTGTGGCTATTTGCAAGGCATTCGATAAGGGAACTTTAGCCAACTCGGGAAAAATATGTTGGGCCGCTGCCGCATGACTGATTTTACCATTATCGACCAAGCGAATTAATTCAGCTAATGCTTCGGGTAAAATGGGAAACTGATTAAATTCCAAGGCATGTTCGTTTAAATAGGATCGAACCGGACCCAATATCCAATTGGCTGCAGCCTTATGAGGCGCCTTGAGCTCGACCAACGCATTAAAATATACGGATGTTTCTTTACGTTCAATCAACTGAAGCGCATCGTAGGTACTGAGTCCGTATTCGGTTGTATAGAGTTTTAATAGCTCCTGAGGCAAACGGGGAACCTGTTGTTTTTGGTATTCAACGTATTCTTGAGTTAGTTGAAGGGGCTGAAGGTCCGGTTCCGGAAAATAGCGGTAGTCGTTGGCCTGCTCTTTACTGCGTAATGAAAATGTGTGGTTTTGAACAGCATCAAAACTACGTGTTTCAACAAGAACCTCGTCTCCGCTTTCAATGGCTTGAATATGTCTATTAATTTCATAATCAATGGCTCTTTGAACATTTCTGAACGAGTTCATGTTTTTAACCTCTACTTTTTTTCCATAAGCCAAACTCCCTTTTTTACGAACCGAAATGTTTGCATCGCAACGTAAGGATCCTTCTTCCATGTTACCGTCGCATATATTTAAATACCTAACCAATTTGCGGATTTCGGTTAAATACGCGTAGGCTTCCTCACCGGTTCTAAAATCGGGTTCTGTAACAATTTCTAAAAGTGGTGTTCCCGCACGGTTTAAATCAACCAAAGAATATTCCGGATCAATGTCATGAATGCTTTTACCGGAATCTTCTTCCATATGAATGCGGGTTATTTGAATTCGTTTTACGGCATCTTGAACCTGAATGTCCATGTATCCGCCCCTGCAAATAGGAGTTTTATCCTGGGTAATTTGATATCCTTTGGGTAAATCGGCGTAAAAATAATTTTTACGTGCAAATAAGGTATTTAATGCAATTTGACTGTTTAATGCAATGCCCAGTCGAACTGCAAAAGCAACCGCTTCTTTATTAACTTGTGGCAGCGTTCCGGGGTGACCTAAAGAAATGGGAGAAACCAAGGTGTTTGGTAACGCTCCGTATTCGGCTTTTTCGTTGCTGTACATTTTGGTTTTGGTAAGCAATTGCACGTGGCATTCCAATCCAATAACCGCTTCGTATGATTCGTGCATAATCCAGCACAAATGTACATAAATGAGATTTTATTCGATTCAATTTATTTATTTTTATAAAACCTTTTAACGCAGTGTACTCCCTCCAACAGCTTCAAAATGATTTTACACAAAAATTAACCGACCGGTACACCCTTTCGGAGGCTAAAACCTTGTTTTTTATGCTGCTTAAAGCACGCATAGGCTGGGATTCCACCTATTTTTTTTTGCATTCGCAGGAACCCGTTTCGTCTGAACTAACGGACTGTTTAAAATCCGATATTTTGCGTTTGCAGTCCGGAGAGCCCATTCAATACCTTTTAAAACAAGTAAAGTTTTGCAATCTAAAGCTTAAATGCGATAACCGGGCCTTAATTCCAAGACCGGAGACCGAAGAATTATGCGAATGGATACAAAAAAAAATACAATCGGCCAATTGTATTTTAGATATTGGTACCGGCAGCGGATGCATTGCATTGGCATTAAAACAAAACTATCCCCAATCAATAGTTCAGGCTTGCGATATTTCGACCGATTCTTTGGAGCTTGCAATTGAAAACGCTAAACATGTTTCTTTAAAAGTTTTATTTTTTGAATTTGACTTTTTAAATTGTAATACCCCTTTACCCCTATCTAAATACGATTTAATAGTTTCTAACCCGCCCTACATTCCATGGATTGAAAAACAGGACCTGGCAGATACCGTAAAAAACTTTGAACCTGAAAGGGCGCTTTTCAGCACAGACCCAGAAGGCGTTTTGCCCTATTATAAAATTTTATTGCTGGCTAACGAATACCTCTGCAGCAAAGGCTGGGTGGCACTGGAATTGCATCCTTTAAACGCTATTAAAATTTATTCGCATTACATGAAAAGCAGTATCTTTAAGCACGTAGAACTATTAAACGATTATTCCGGAAACCCTCGTTTTATTATGGCTCAGCGAAAATGAAAACTGCACAAATTTGGATTTTTGGATTTATTTTAACAGGAATTATAAATGCTCAGATAACCAATGAAACGTTGCAATGGTCGGAGTTTACAAAAAACGCCTGTTATAATTTAAAAACCCGTACCGGGACTACGCACGAAGGTCAGGTGGTTTATGAAAATCAAAACAGCATTGTATTGTATAATAAAACTTTGTTTGACTCTTTAATTATCCCTAAATCTGAAATCATCAGTTACAATCCATGCGCCAGCAATTCTAAAGCTAACAACAATCCATTACAATCTGAAGAACCTATTAGCAGCCACTCCGCTCACCTGCTTTTAAGCCGCAGTGCCCGACCCGAAAAAACAGGTTCAACCTACTATTCCTCACAATATTTGGTTTTAGACAATATTGGATTTACGCCCAGCCCTAACTTTTCAGCCGATATGGATTGCTTTTTGTTTGTTCCCTACGGCATAACCTTTACAGGACATTATAAAATAGATTCCGAAAAATATCTTTCCGGTGGAATCTCGGTTTATGGCAACATGTTCCAATCCATTTTAAATAACGGAGTTTCTTTATTTCATGTATCGGTTCAAAGCAAATTTACGCTGGGTCCAACTAAAAATCATTTAACGCTAGGACTGTACGCTGGCGGATTAAATCTTTCTATTTTTGACAGCAGTTACCAAAATCCAAAACTTTTCTGGTTTCCTTATGGATATTTAGGTTACTACAAAGAACTAAGTTCACTTTTTTCAATAACCGGAGAAGCCTGGTACATTCCAGTTTTACAGGCCGGCATTGCAGGAGCAGGTTTTCGATACCATTCTGGAAAATATAAAGACTGGACGTTTGGATGTATTGGCGCAATGGAGGTTTTAAACACCTCCCAGCTTAAATTTGATAATGGATTTTTTATACCCTACCTCTCCTATAAATACATATTAAACTAAGTTCGGTTACAATTCCTTTAATCCCTTACCCGTCTTTACAATTTGCTGTGTAGATTTTAATTCAGCCAAGATTTTATCTAAAATTCCGTTAATAAATAACTTACTGCCGGGAGTACTGTATTGTTTACTGATTTCAATGTATTCATTGAGGCTTGCTTTAATGGGAATTTCTGGCATAAACAAAA
>CAWUNH010000063.1:0-7074 GCA_963923435.1 uncultured bacterium | reverse complement strand
ACACCTAAGCCTTCGTCGGCAGCGTCAGATGTGTATAAGAGACAGACTCTGTACGAAGGCTCTCCCATTTAAGCAGCTTTGCATCCATGTCGTATATTTGTTGCGAGAATTGCACAATCGGAATTATCAGCGTAACAATTAAAATCAAATTCTTGGACACAGCCCAAAATTAGGTCTTTTAAGCCAATAATTTTACCTTTGCAACTCTGTATGGACCGATTTTCCTATCTTGGAAATGCTGATGTTAATGCCATTGAAGCATTGTATCAAACGTATTTAAACAATCCCTCGGAAGTGGATGCCACCTGGCAAGATTTTTTTAAGGGTTTTGAATTTGCATTAAAATCGTATGCCCAGGCGCCCGATTCTGGCTCCGGGGTATTGCCGGATGCATTTGAAAAAGAGCTTAAAGTTTTGGCCTTGATTCAAGGCTACCGAAACCGAGGGCACCTGTTTACAAAAACCAATCCGGTTCGCCAGCGCCGGGCCTATTCGCCCGATTTATCCTTAAAAGAATTTGGCTTGCAGGAGGCCGACCTATCGACCGTTTTTAAGGCAGGTTCGACCCTCGGGCTTAACAATGCCAAGCTGGTCGATATTATTGGGCATTTGCAGCAAACCTATTGCAGCAGTATTGGTGCAGAGTACATGTACATGCGCGATCCCAAGCTGGTTAGCTGGATGGAAAACCGCATGGAGTCCTGCCAAAACACGGCCCGTTTTTCTACTGAAAAAAAACTGGAGATTTACACCAAACTATGTGAAGCGGTTGTGTTTGAACAGTTTTTAGCCACCAAATTTGTTGGTCAAAAACGGTTTTCATTAGAAGGCGGAGAATCGTTTTTAGCAGCCCTTCATCAGGTTATTATTCAGGGAGCGCAACAAGGCGTTGTGGATTTTGTAATTGGCATGGCCCACCGTGGCCGGTTAAATGTACTTGCCAATATCATGCAAAAACCTGCCGCAGATATTTTTACAGAATTTGAAGGGCGCCCCAGTGAGGACAGTTTGTTTGACGGCGATGTTAAGTACCATATGGGATACAGTGCCGACGTAACAACGGCACAGGGGCAAAGCGTTCATATTTCGCTCACCCCAAACCCCTCCCACCTGGAAACTGTGGGCCCTGTTGTATTAGGAATTACCCGTGCAAAACGCGACGAGTGGCATTCTGGTGACGACACCAAAGTATGCCCCATTATTGTTCACGGAGATGCGGCAATAGCCGGACAGGGAATTGTATACGAAGTAGCTCAAATGGCCGAATTGGAGGCCTATCGCGTAGGGGGCACACTGCATTTTGTCATTAACAACCAAATTGGATTTACCACCAATTATACCGATGCCCGTACCAGTACTTATTGTACCGACATTGCCAAAGTAACCCAATGTCCGGTTTTTCATGTTAACGGAGACGATGTAGAGGCCTTGTGTTTGGTAACTCAAATGGCATTGGAATTTCGGCAAACCTTTAAAAAAGATGTTTACATCGATGTTTTATGCTATCGTAAATACGGTCATAACGAAGGCGATGAACCCCGCTTTACTCAGCCATTGCTCTACAAGGCCATCTCCAAGCACCCCAACCCTAAAGTTTTGTACCAGGAGCGTTTATTAACTCAAAACCTAATTGCTCAAGAGCAGCTGGAAGGCATTGAAAAAAATTACAAAGCATTTTTAGAATCCGAATTAGACACTGCACGAAAACGCGAAACCTCCAAAATAAATTCTTACTTGCAGGGAGCATGGTCTGGAATTCGAATGGCCCAACCCACTGACTTTGAAAGTTCGCCAAAAACCTCGGTTTCCAGTTCTGATTTTTTAAAACTTGCCGAGCAAATTACCCATTTACCCGAAGGCAAACCGTTTTTTAATAAAATTCAGCGCCTGTATCAGGAGCGCCGGCAAATGATTCAGACCAATCGATTGGACTGGGCAATGGGAGAACTTATGGCCTACGCAACCCTGTTGCATGAAAATCACCGGGTCCGATTTACCGGACAGGATGTTGAACGCGGTACGTTTTCGCACCGTCATGCAGTGGTTAAAATCGAGGACAGTGAAGAAGAATTTGAACCCCTTTCTCAAATTTCTTCAACGGTTAAATTAGAAATTTACAATTCTCTGCTCAGTGAATACGGCGTGCTGGGGTTTGAATACGGATACGCATTTGCCGCACCCAAAACGCTTACCATTTGGGAAGCTCAGTTTGGTGATTTTTTTAACGGAGCCCAAATTATTATTGATCAGTACTTAGCTTCTTCGGAATACAAATGGCGCCGGATGAACGGTTTGGTGCTTTTACTTCCGCACGGCTATGAAGGGCAAGGACCCGAACATTCGAGTGCACGCATGGAGCGTTTTTTACAAATGTGTGCCGAAGACAACATGCAAATTGTTAATGCCACCACCCCTGCTCAGCAGTTTCATGTGTTGCGCCGTCAATTAAAATGGCCCTTCCGAAAACCCCTGATTTGTTTTACTCCTAAAAAGCTGCTTCGATACCCCGAATGCGTCAGTTCGCTGGCCGATTTTACAGAAGTATCCAATTTTCAGGAAGTTTTAGACGATCCGCATGTTTCCGACTCCAAAAAAATTACCCGCATTGCGCTGTGTTCGGGTAAAATTTACTACGATTTAGCTGCCTATAAAAACCAACATGCCCTTAACGATATTGCCATTATTCGTTTAGAACAGCTCTATCCCTTTCCATATAAACAACTGGACCGGGTATTAAAACAGTATCCCAAGGCAAGCTCGTATAATTATGTGCAGGAAGAACCCGAAAACATGGGGCCCTGGCGTTTTGCAGAACATCATTTACGAAAACTCTCTAAACAAATGGTTTTAAATGCCGGACCTATTGTTTTATGGAACTATTGCGGCCGAAAAGAATCGGCCAGTCCGGCAACCGGATTTTCAAAACGGCATCAAAATGAATTTGAAGAACTGTTAAACCAGGTTTTTGATTCCTCCAAAACTCCAACCCCATTAAAAGCATAATGTATGGCTCTAATTGAATTAAAAGTTCCCAGTCCGGGAGAATCCATAACGGAAGTTACCATTGCTCGATTGGTTCGGTCAAATGGAGAACTTGTTGAAAAAGACGCCGTATTGGCTGAAATCGATTCGGATAAAGCCACTTTAACTTTAAATGCAGAAGTTGCCGGAAAACTAAGTTGGACCTGTGCAGAAGGCGATACGGTTCAAGTGGGTCAAGTTGTTGCAAGCTTGGACACTGCGTTTCAACCCGAAGCCGCCGCTTCTGCTGCTCCCGCTTCTGCTCCTGAAATTGCTCCGGCTGTAAAAACCCCTTTGGTCGAAAAACCTGCCGAGGCCGTCGAATCGGTTGTTAAACCGACCTCCTACGCACACGGAACACCCAGCCCAGCAGCCTCGAAACTGATGGCCGAAAACGCATTGCAAGCCCATCAAATTAAAGGCAGTGGTAAAGACGGCCGTATTACCAAGCAAGATGTTTTAGCACATTTGTCTTCCGGCTTTACGTCTGCACAAACCCTGTTAACCCACACCTGGTCCGGGCAGCGAAACAGCGCGCGTCAAAAAATGACGGCACTCCGTAAAACCGTTTCAAAACGATTGGTTTCTGTAAAAAACGAAACGGCCATGCTAACCACCTTTAACGAGGTTGACATGAGTGCCATTTATGCAATTCGTGCCAAATACAAAGACCGTTTTAAAGAAGTTCATGGCTCCTCCATTGGATTTATGAGTTTTTTCACAAAAGCCGTAACCGAAGCCCTGTTTCATTTTCCTGCGGTAAACGCCATGATTCAGGGCGATGAAATAATTTACCATCAGTACTGCGATATCGGTATTGCGGTGAGCGCCCCCAAAGGCTTAATGGTGCCCGTTATTCGGAATGCCGAGGTTTTGAGCCTGGCAGAAATTGAACAGTCGATCAAGGTTTTGGCCCTAAAAGCCCGCGACGGAAAGTTAACCTTACCAGAAATGGAAGGCGGAACCTTTACCATTACCAATGGCGGAGTGTTTGGCAGCATGATGAGCACCCCCATTATCAATCCGCCGCAAAGCGCAATTTTAGGAATGCACAACGTGGTTGACCGGCCCGTGGCCGTAAACGGTCAGGTTGTAATACGCCCCATGATGTACGTGGCTTTATCTTACGATCACCGTATTATTGACGGACGTGAAAGTGTTGGATTTTTAGTTAAAGTAAAGGATATGCTGGAACATCCTTCTAAAATTTTATTTGGAGGAAAATCGCCCGAAGAGCTTTTATTGAATCTTTAACGGGTGCTCCCACCTGGGCTCGAACCAGGGACCCTCAGATTATGAGTCTGATGCTCTAACCGGCTGAGCTATAGGAGCATTTTTTTCCGGTTTGTAAAATTAGAGATTTACCCCATATTTGCAAAATCAAATCGGGTATTAAAAATATCATATTGGATTTGGGAGGTGTTTTATTAAACATCGACTACCAAA
This sequence comes from uncultured bacterium, assembly GCA_963923435.1. GTDB lineage: Bacteria > Bacteroidota > Bacteroidia > B-17B0 > Aurantibacillaceae > Aurantibacillus. The sequence goes on along the minus strand of CAWUNH010000063.1, from coordinate 2,607 downwards.
AAACCATCCGGGCCTTGGAACAATGTTCTCAAATGTCGGTTCGAAATTTATATGCCCAAGATTTTCAGGATCCCCTGTTTGACGACTTTGAATGCGGACATTGCAATTCGGATGTTTTTATAGAGGGATTGGCAGAAAAATTGCGCTATAAAGGCCCCCGGGAAAATCTGGTAGAGGCCTGGAATGCCATGCTTTTAGATATGCCGGAGGAACGGCTGGAACTCCTGGTAGAATTAAATGCCTCTTACCGCGTATTTTTACTCAGCAATACCAATGCCCTGCACCGCAGTGCCTTTGATGCAATGCTTTACCTGCAAAATGGAGTAAAGCGGCTTTCCGATTATTTTGAAACCCTGTATTATTCTCACGAAATTGGGTTGCGCAAACCCAATCCCGAAGTATTTAAATACGTTTTGCAAAAAAGCGAATTACTGCCCGAAGAAACCCTTTTTGTTGACGACTCGCTGACCCATTGCAAGGCCGCCGGTTCTATAGGAATTTCTGCTCATTGGCTTTCGCCGCATCAGGACCTTATTGCATTAGCCCATTCGTTGCAGTTGTGAATTTACTCTCGGTGTACAACCTCTCCAAGCAGATGGGAGGAAAACTGCTGTTTAAAGAGCTTTCTTTTGGTATTCATTATAAAGAACGCGTGGCGCTGATTGCCCCTAACGGCAGTGGTAAAACTACCCTCTTGCGAATTTTAAACGAAGAATTGCTGCCCGATACCGGGCTTGTAACCTTTCGGCAGGGTTTAAAAAAAAACGTTTTGTACCAGCAACCGGCCGTTGACCTAAATCAGTCGGTAGATTCTTTATTAAAACAAAGTAACCATCCCCGTAATGCAGCGCGGATTGAACTGGAAATTGCCCAAAAAAACCTGCACGAAAATCCGGGCAGCACTGCCGAAAAAAAGTATCATCTGGCACTTGAATGCTATCAGCAATGCGAGGCCTGGCGTTTTGAAAACCAGGCCAACGAACTTCTGCATCAACTGGGAATCGTTGATTTTTCGCAATTGCTTTCCACACTGAGTGGCGGTCAATTAAAACGAATTGCACTGGCCCTGGTTTTACTTGAAGAACCCGAGTTTTTAATTTTGGATGAACCCAGCAATCATTTGGATATTCCAATGATGGAATGGCTTGAACACTATTTAATTTTAAACGAAATAACCGTTTTGCTGGTAACGCACGACCGGTATATGATTGATCGGGTTTGTACCCGCGTTATTGAGCTGGATCAGGGATTTGCAAATTTTTATCAGGGAAACTACAGTTATTATTTGGAAAAACGTGCAGAACGAATGGAGGCCGAAAACGCACGACTTGATAAAGCAAGAAACCGCTACCGCAACGAACTGGAGTGGATACGAAAAATGCCAAAGGCCCGGGGAACCAAATCCAAAGCCCGCATCGATGCTTTTAATGATTTGACTGAAGAGCTTTCGCATAAACGAAACACCAACACCCTCGCCTTTAAAACACGACCGCAACGGCTGGGACATAAAGTGGCCGAATTTCATCATGTTGGCAAAGCTTTTGGTTCAAAAGTGTTGCTCAACGATTTTAATCATCTTTTTGGATCGACCGATCGCATTGCCTTGCTGGGAAATAATGGAGCAGGAAAATCGACCTTAATAAAATTAATTTTGGGACAAGATAGCCCCGATTCGGGAAAAATTATTTTAGGAGAGACCGCCCGGTTTGGATATTTTTCACAGCATTGTGTTTTTGAAAATCCAGAAGCTTCGGTTATTGAAACACTTAAACACTATGGCGAGGTATTAACGCTGGAACACGGACATACCCGAACGGCAGCACAGCTTTTAATGGCTTTTAATTTTATTCCCTCACAACACTTTACGCCGGTTAGTGCGTTAAGTGGTGGCGAACAGCGGCGCCTGCACCTGCTTACGGTTTTAATTCAAAACCCCAATGTGTTATTGTTGGATGAGCCCACCAACGATTTAGATATTTCTACCATACAGGCCTTAGAAGAATTTTTAGATGGTTTTCCGGGATGCGTAATTTTTGCCAGTCACGACCGCTTTTTTATAGACCGTGTGGCCCAACAGGTTTTGGCATTTGACGGAACGGGCACTATTAAATGGATTCACGGTGCCTATGAATCGTACCAAGAATGGTTGCAGTTAAAATCGGATGCCTTGCCAAGGACCTCAGTTAAAACACATGAAAGCAATGTTAAACCAACACCTGCCAGCCCTAAAATAAGTTATAAAATTCAGCTGGAAATTACCCGCCTGGAACATGAAATTAAGGAGTTGGAACAACAACTCTCGGCATGCGAAACGGAGCTTGAAAAACCAATGGATTACTCCAAAATAACCCAATTTACAGAGGAATACGCCCAAATTAAAACCCTTCTTGCGCTTAAAATGGAACGCTGGATGGAGCTTCAGGATTCGTGATATTGGAATTGTAACGCTAAGATTTTCGCTTTACCCATGCGAAATTGCTTTGGTTACGTGTAACGTGTGACAGTACTGTTGCCTAAAATTAATCTAAAACAAAATACATTTACGCCGGGATGATTTATGAGGAATTTTTGTAGTTTTAAATAGGCGTAATAAAACTACTCATATAC
>CAWUNH010000062.1:0-7182 GCA_963923435.1 uncultured bacterium | reverse complement strand
TGCTCAAGAATATCCTCTGTCATGTTTGTTTATTTAAAATTGGCACTAACTAGTAAATACGCGCAATAAGTTTTATACACGCAATAAACCTTCTCCTATACAACCAAAACAATACGTATAGGCGCAAGTTTATTGCATCATAAAAATAATTAAATTATTTACAATTAAAAATCCAGCTGTTTTTTAATATGGCAAAAAATCAATTTTATAAAACAACAAAACCATTTACCGGTCGATTTATAAATGCTTTCTAATTAACAAATGCGCCAAATACGCTAATAGCTGAGTTTAATGTGTTGTGCTAATTCTTTAGCCCGATCTTTTAAAACCAGCGGATCTTCTGTACCCGAGCAAAGTACAAGCCCCATTCGCCGGTAGGGTCGGGTTTGGGGTTTATTAAAAATGCGCAATTCGGTTTGGGGATGCGATAAAACTTTTTCGGTATTTTCAAAAGTAACCGCACCGCCGTTTTTACTGGCCAATACAACCGCCGAGGCCCCGTTTTGGAGGCAGGCTACACTGGGAATGGGAAGGCCTAAAATGGCACGGGCATGCAATTCAAACTCATTTAAAAACTGGGTTTGCGCAAGGGTTACCATGCCCGTATCGTGAGGTCTGGGCGAAAGTTCGCTAAAGTAAACCTCGTTTTTACAAATAAAAAATTCTACGCCCCAAATACCCGCACCTCCCAGCGCCTCGGTAACCTTACGGGCCATTTGTTCGGCTTTATCCAGTAAAGGTTTAGAAATGGCGCAGGGTTGCCAGCTTTCCTGGTAATCGCCCCGCTCCTGCCTATGTCCAATCGGAGCACAGCACAGGGTAGGTCCCTGTTGTTGGGTAAGGGTAAGCAAGGTAATTTCAAAGTCAAAAGGAATAAAGGCCTCTACAATTACTTCCCGGTAATCGCCGCGGGAACCTTCCATGGCGTATTGCCAAACCTCCGGCATTTGTTCGCGGGATCGCAGGAGGCTTTGTCCTTTGCCGCTGCTGCTCATTAAGGGTTTCACCACACAGGGCAAGCCAATAGCAGCAACCGCTTTTTCAAAATCTTCATAAGCGGCCGCATATTCAAAAGCGGCGGTTTTTAAATTAAGATCAAAAGCCGCCAAATTGCGAATGGATTTGCGGTTCATGGTAATATTGGCTGCCCTTGCACTGGGAACCACCTGAATGCCGTTACGTTCGTAATCAAAAAAACGTTCGGTTCGAATGGCTTCAATTTCAGGAACAATAATATCGGGCCGATGTTTGTTAACCACTGCGTCCAGGGCCGCACCGTCCAGCATATTGCACACTTCGTATGCGTGGGCTACCTGCATGGCAGGAGCACCGGCATAATGATCAACGGCAACAACATAGCGTCCCAGCCGCTGAAGGGCAATGACCAGCTCTTTACCCAGTTCGCCGCTGCCCAGCAATAAAATTTTTTGTGGCATTTAATATGTTATGTTTTGTTCTACAATGTGTTTGGGCAATTCTCTAAACGCGTATTGCTGCGTGCGCAACTGAGGAATATAACCCGCCTCAGCAATGGCTTCTTGCATTTGTTTGTAGGTAAATCGGTGGGGCGCTCCGGCGGCACTCACAACATTTTCTTCAATCATAATGCTTCCAAAATCATTTGCGCCGGCATGCAAACATACCTGCGCCGTTGCCTTGCCCACGGTTAACCAGCTGGCCTGTATATTGTCAATATTGGGCAGCATTAAACGGCTAAGGGCAATCATGCGAATGTATTCGTCGCTGGTAGTGGTATTACGAATGCCTTTTAAACGGTTTAGTAAGGTACCATCGTCCTGAAACGGCCAGGGAATAAAAGCAATAAATCCTTGCGCTGTAGATGGTTTTTCGGATTGTACCTGCCGTATCCAAACCAGGTGTTCAAAGCGTTCGTAAAGGGTTTCAACATGTCCAAACATCATGGTGGCACTGGTGGTTATATCCAGTTGATGTGCAGCGCGCATAATATCCAGCCATTCTGCTCCCCCGCATTTGCCCTTACTGATTAATCGCCGCACCCGGTCGTTTAAAATTTCGGCACCTGCACCCGGCAGGCTGTCCATTCCTGCATCTTTCAGCGCTTGAAGTACCCGGCTGTGCGTACTTTTTTCAAGTTTGGTAATGTGCGCAATTTCGGGGGGACCCAGCGCATGAAGTTTTAATTGAGGATAAAGCGATTTTAGGGTTTTAAACAAGTCTACATAAAACGACAAACCCAAATCGGGATGGTGCCCGCCCTGCAGTAATAACTGTTCGCCACCTAATGCAAAGGTTTCTTCTATTTTACGCTTATAGGTTCCAATATCGGTAATGTAGGATTCGGCATGACCGGGAATTCGGTAAAAATTACAAAATTTACAATTGGCCACGCAAACGTTGGTGGTATTAACATTGCGGTCAATAATCCAGGTTACGTAGGGGCTGTTGTTTTTTTTAATGTTTCTGAGCTGGTGGGCAGCAAATACCAAATCGGCCGTAGGGGCCTGTTCAAACAATAACAGCCCCTCTTCTGCAGTTAAAAACTCCTGGTTGAGCGCTTTTTTAAGTAAATCCAGAAAAGGCATTGGGTATTAAAGGTACAAATATAAGCAGAGCCATAAAAAAAGCCCTCCGAGGAGGGCTTTAGGTTTAATTATAAAGGGGGCTTAGGGTTTCACGATTGTAAAAGCCTGATTAATTTCTTGCGCTTCGCCCAATACCTGAACCAGATAAGATCCTTTTGGCCAGGTTTCGGTATTAATTGCAAGGAATTCTTTAATTGAGGCTTCGAATACGGGCTGCCCCAGTACATTTAAAATCCGAACAAAACCGCTTGTTGCCTTTAAGTTTAAAACTGCTTGAAACGGATTTGGAAAGGCCTGCAACCTTGTATTGTCAATCGAATTAAGACCCACCAGATTGCAATTTTCTGCGGTAAACGACAGGCTGGTTGTACCGGTACATCCGGCAGCACTGGTTCCAAGCACGGTAAATTGCTGGGCTCCCGCCGATGTGGGGGTATATACATATGGATTGGACGAAGAACTTCCCGCTCCGGACCATTGGTAGGTATTGGCCCCCGAGGCGGTTAAGGTAGCCGAGGATCCTACACAAAGCGTTGGAGCGTTAGCTCCCAAACTGATGGTTGGATTCGGATTAATGGCTACGGTGTAAATGCCCGCACTGATACAACCGTTGCTTCCGGAACCGCCAATGGTAAATTGAACAAGGGTTAGCGAGGAAACCACAGGTATATTAAGAGCAAGCGGATTATTGGTTGAGGATCCAGCCGGTAATACATAGGTGTAAGTGGAGGCGCCGCTGGTTGTTACAGTAAGGGTTTTACCGGAACAAACGTTGGTAGGCGATTGTGCAACGCTTAATGTGGGACTGGGCAATACGTTAATGGTAATGGAATTACCTCCAACACACATGCCCGACATACCGCCCACGCTGTAGGTCGTTGTGGTATTTGGCGTTACGGTAATAACCGGACTGGTAGCACCGGTGCTCCAAGAATATTGTGTGGCAGCACCACTGGCTGTAAGGGTAACGGTTTGTCCGGAACATACGGTTGAGCTGCTGCTGTTCACCGAGATGGATAAAAAGGCACCGGTTGCTATGGAGTAATTTACGGTGGCAGGGCAGGTGTTTGCTGATCCGCCAAAACCGGTTAAGCTAATTACGGTATTACTGTTGGCCACTACCGCTACGGCTGAGGCGGTAGAACCGCTGCTCCAAGAATAAGATACCGCCGGGGACGAAGCCGTTAAGGTTAGGGTACTGCCGGTACAAACGGTATAGTTTTGAGCGCTTAACGAAGGCGTTAGGGTAACCGTAACCTGTGCGGTTTTAGTACCAATACAACCGGCGGTGCTGGTACCGGAGACTGTATAAACGGTAGTAACGGTCGGGCTTACCACAATAGAGGCACTGGTTGGACCGCCGGCCCAGGTATAGGAGCTTACACCAACCGATCCGGAGGCTGAGGCGGTTAAGCTTACGCTGCTGCCGGAACATATACCGGGAGCAGAAGAGGTAATGTTAATGCTGGGCTGAGAACAGGGGAGGCTGTATTTTACAGCATCCAAGCCAATAAAATCGCTGTTTGCTCCTGCGGGCCCGCCTCCTGGCACATGGTAGCGAAATCCAATGCGTCCTGCCGTGGCAGTGGGCATGCCGCTGATGGTTACGGTATATCCGGTCCAGGACCCTGGATAACCGGTGGTGGTTAAACTCGGATTAACGCTTACCAAAAGGGTTGAAAAGGTTCCTACGGTAGTGGGGCCGTTTCCAACGTTGGTTCCATTTCCGGCCGAGCTCATATACACTTCAAGGCGATCCGGATAAGTGGCCGGGTTGGCGGTTGTGCGGGTGAAAAACTCCAAGGTTCCTCCGTTTACCAGGGTTAGGGTAGGTGTTAGCAACCAGCAGCTAAGTGTAACTGCGTTATTTTGATCGGAGGTAACATTAAAATTAGAAGCAAAATAATCGTCTGCATTTCCGTTATAGGCCGAAAACACATTGCTGTTTCCCTGAAACCAGTCCAGTGTAGGATTGGGAGAAGCCGATAAATTTTGCACATTCCAGCCGGCCGAGGCCGGTGTAAAGGTGGCGGTAAAGCCTTCATTTAATAAAATTTGGGCATTTAGGGTTTGCGCACAAACAATAAATACCAAAATAAAACGTTGTATAGTTGTATTCATAATATTATTTTTTTCAAATTTATACAAATTAAGTTTGTGTTAAATCGGCGCAGTTTATAATTTTTTATTTAGTTTTGAAACATTCTTATAATAAACGACAACTATGAGTGAAACAACCAAAAAAACGTCCGGAGGATTTCCCCTGGTGGTATCGGCGGCGGCCATTTTAATTTGCATTTTAATTGGCATTTTTATTTATAAAGGCATTTTAGGCGCCGATTCAAACTTTGAAGGAGGCGATCCAGACAAGGGGCATCCACATAACATACTAGGAACCATGTATAAGGGCGGATTTATAGTTCCCATACTCATCGGATTTTTATTAACGGTTATCACCTTTGCCATTGAGCGGTTTGTAACCATCCAAAAAGCTTCCGGAAAGGCCCGTGCCGATAAATTTGTCGCACAAATTAAATCGCTGATTGCCGAAAAAGACTTTGATGCCGCTTTGGCTGCCTGCCACGAACAAAAAGGTTCTCTGGCCAATGTAGTGCACGAGGGCATTTCAAAATACAAGTTTGTAAAAACCGATGCCTCATTAGATAAAGAAGCCAAGGTTCATGCCATTCAAAAAGCACTTGAGGAAGCGACCTCCATGGAATTGCCCATGCTTAGTAAAAACATGGTGGTAATTTCTACCATGGCTTCCATTGGAACACTGGCCGGTTTAATTGGTACGGTGGTTGGTATGATTCGCGCCTTTGCTGCCTTAGCTAATGCCGGAGCTCCCGACACTTCGGCCCTTGCAACCGGTATCTCCGAAGCCTTGGTAAATACCCTGGTGGGCATTTTAACCTCTGCATTTGCAATTATTTTTTACAATTTGTTCAGCAATCGCGTGGATCAAATTACCTATGCCATGGACGAAGCCGGATTTTCAATTATTCAGGATTTTCAGGCAACCGAAAAATAACATTTTAACCCGATCCAATGTCAAAAAAACCATCCAAAGGCGGAGCCCCCTCCCTGGACATGACACCCATGGTGGATTTGGCGTTTTTGCTGGTAACCTTTTTTATGTTAACGGCCAGTTTTAGAATGGCAGAACCCGTAACGGTGGACCCTCCATCGTCGATTGGTCAAATAACCTTACCGGACAATCATATTATGGTAACCGTTGACAAAGACGGCCGTCTATTTTTTGGAATCAGTAATGCCGCCGCTAAAACGGCCGCTTTACGACGCATGAGTGAAAAGTACAAGGTGTCCTTTAGCGAAGAACAGATAAAAAAATTCAGCGGATTGCCCAGCATCGGGGTAGAATTCAAAGACCTGCCCAATTACATTGATACTCCCGAAAATCAACGCAGCAATTTTAAACCTCAAAAGGGCATTCCACTCGATTCGTTAAACAATCAGTTGCGAGACTGGATTAGTTTCGGAGGAGCGGAAGCTGTTAAAATATACAATGAGGCCAAAGAAAAAGCCAAGGCCTCCAACCAAGAATTTAAATCTGAAAAACCGCGCTATGCAATAAAATGCGACAGTAAAACCAAATACCTGTTTGTAAAAGACATTGTAAAAGTGTTTACCGATTTAAAAATTTATCAGTTTAACTTAATTACCGGATTGGAAGCCAATCCCAACGCAGAATAAGTTATGGCAGAAATTGCAGACAGTGGCGGTGGCGCACATAAAGGAGGTAAAAAAAGGGCCAAAAAACAATCCACGCGGATTGACATGACGCCCATGGTCGATTTAGCTTTTTTATTGCTTACTTTTTTTGTGTTAACCTCTACGTTTAGCAAACCCAAATCCATGGAATTAACGTTTCCGGTTGAACCCCCGCCCGGAAGCCCACCCCCGCCTGCGGTAAAAAACGGGATAACCCTCTTATTAACTCAGGACGACCGAATTTTTTATTATGAAGGAGAATTTAGAGCCATGGACGATGCTAAGGGAACTAAAACACAACTTTCTGAATTAAATTTTGCCCCGTCCAGTTTGCATACGTATCTGGCAGATAAAAACAAATGGGCAAAGGACGAAATACAAAAACTAAACCTTCGATTAAAAAACAAGGAACTGCCGGACACCACCCATAAACGCCTGGTAAAAGAAATTAAAGCAAATAAAACAGCCCCAACGGTATTAATTAAAACGGACGATCAGGCAAGTTATAAAAATGTGGTGGACATTATCGACGAACTTAATATTAACTTGGTAGGAAAGTATGTGGTGGTGGATATTTTAAAACCTGAGTATGATTTAATTCAGGAAAAACTGAAAGGAGCTAGGCCATGAAAATTTGGGAAGACGCTACATTTGACGAGCGCAACGAAATTGTTTTTTCAGGCCGTAATAAAGCGTTTGGGGCTTACCAGTTACGTAAAAGTTACAACCTAACGGTTACCTATATAATGGGCGGGGTTTTAGCCTTTAGCCTGATTATGTTGGGAGCTAAAAAGTTTATCGATAACCGTTCCAATGAGGCAGAAATTACCCAAGACATGAGCAATATTGCGGTGGATTTAACACCGCCCCCGCCTGCTGAAGA
>CAWUNH010000061.1:0-7292 GCA_963923435.1 uncultured bacterium | reverse complement strand
GACAGGGCGAGATTTTACCGTTAATGCCCTGGCTTTTTCTTTGTTTGGTAAAGATCAGGGTCAGCTTATTGATCTTTTTTCCGGTCTCAAAGATTTAAACGCGGGCATTTTAAAAACTCCCTTAAATCCGGATATTACCTTTTCCGACGATCCCCTGCGAATGTTACGAGCCGTTCGGTTTGCAACCCAATTGCAGTTTTCAATTGATGAAAACACGTTGGAATCTATAAAAAAACAAGCCAATCGCATGAACATCATTTCAATGGAGCGCATTCATGTAGAGCTTAATAAAATTTTACAAAGCCCAGTTCCATCGCGCGGGTTTATTTATTTAGACGAAACGGGTTTATTACCTCTGATTTTTCCGGAGTTGCATCAGTTAAAAGGAGTTGAAACAATTAACGGCAAATCGCATAAAGATAATTTTTATCACACTCTGGAAGTTTTGGACAATCTTTCACAAAAATCCAACAACCTTTGGTTGTTATGGTCGGCTTTGCTTCACGATATTGCCAAGCCAAAAACAAAACGCTTTGAACCCGGACATGGATTTACATTTCACGGACACGAAGATAAAGGCGCAAGAATGATTCCGGAACTGTTTAAGCGTTTTAAATTACCATTAAATGAAAAAATGCACTATGTACAAAAACTTGTTCAATTGCATTTAAGGCCAATTGTGTTAGCTAAAAATGAGGTTACGGACAGTGCAGTTCGGCGCCTGTTGTTTGAAGCAGGAGACGATATAGAGGATTTAATGCTTTTATGTGAAAGCGATATTACTACTAAAAATCCCAATAAAGTGCAGCGGTATTTGGCCAATTTTGCCCTGGTTCGAAAAAAACTCATTGAACTTGAAGCAAAAGACCACATTCGTAATTGGCAACCTCCGGTGAACGGCGAAGAAATTATGAAACGGTATCAGTTACCGCCATGCAAGTTTATTGGACGCATGAAAGAGGCGCTTAAAGATGCCGTATTAGATGGTGCCATTGAAAATTCTTACAGCTCATCGTTGGCTTTTTTGGATCGTTGGTACGAAATGAACCGTCATGAAATTTCATCTTGATCTTGCACCCCAAAACCTTTTCTATCTGGACCTGAAAGACCCATTGATGTTTGAGGGGTCTTGTTTTTCAGATCATTTTTACACGCGAATAAAATCTATGGGGTTACCTGTTTTTTCGAATGCTTTTGGAACTCTGTACCATCCCATGGCCATTCATCGACTTATAGATTTAAGTTTAAATGCAACTGAAATACCCGAAACAACTTTTGTGGAGCGATTTCCCGGTCAATTTTCCAGTTTTTACACGCACGGTTCGATTAACGCCAATTCACCCGATCAACTCAAACAGTTGCTTAAACAAAAACAAGAAACCTTTAAAAATAATATATCAAAGGCAAAGGTTCTTTTTATCACCTGGGGCAGTGCCTGGGCTTACCATCATTTTGAACATTTATTTCTTTGCGCCAATTGCCATCGTCAAGCCCATCATAATTTTAATAAAAGCTTAACCGATGTAAATGAACTTGTACAATCGGCCATTTCAACGCTGCGCCTATTAAAACACTTTAATCCAAACCTACGTGTGGTTATTACCATTTCTCCGGTTAAGCACTTAAAGGACGGGTTGCGTAATAACCTTATTAGTAAAAGTGTTTTACACCTGGCCGTTCATCAACTTCAAAACCAAATGTCAGAAATTTATTATTTTCCATCGTTTGAATACATCCAGGAAGATCTTAGAGATTACAGGTTTTATAATATGGATCTGGCCCATCCCAACCATGCCGCACTAGAGTATGTTTGGGATAAATTTAAATCAACTTTTTACACCAAAGAATCGTTACAGCTAATAACACTCTTAGAATCGTATTCTGCCTTAAAGGCGCATAATCCCATGCAGGTACCTGAATTACACGCCGCATCCATCGATCGCCTAATAAAAAAAATCAATGCTTTGCTGCCCGACTGGAATCCATTACCATATTAATCCTAATTTTACACCATGTACAGAACACATCATTGCGGTGCGCTCAGGCAAGAACACACTCAATCTAATGTAAAGCTTTCCGGTTGGGTTCAACGGGTTAGAATATTAGGAGGCATGGTGTTTGTCGATTTAAGGGACCGTTATGGCATTACCCAATTGGCATTTAATGAGCAATGGAATTCGGCACTATGCGCACAGGCTGCAGCATTAGGTCGTGAAACTGTAATTTCTGCAGAAGGTCAGGTAATAGCACGTGAAAAACCCAACCATCAATTGCCAACAGGTCAGATTGAAATTAAGGTTAATTCCCTCGAGGTATTAAATCCGGCTGCAACCCCGCCCTTTACCATAGAAGACCAAACCGACGGCGGCGAAGAACTTCGAATGCAATACCGCTATTTGGATTTGCGCCGTCAACCCATTAAGCAAAACCTTGAATTTCGGCACCATCTGACTTTTGAAGTACGAAAGTATATGAATCGGTTGGGTTTTTTAGAAATTGAAACTCCGGTATTAATTAAATCTACTCCCGAAGGAGCCAGAGATTTTGTAGTACCCAGCAGAATGCATCCCGGGCAGTTTTATGCATTGCCTCAAAGCCCCCAAACGTTTAAACAACTTTTAATGGTCAGCGGTTTTGATAAGTATTTTCAAATTGTAAAATGTTTTAGAGACGAAGATTTACGCGCCGATCGACAACCCGAATTTACTCAAATAGATTGTGAAATGAGTTTTGTTGATCAGGAAGACATTTTAAATGCCTTTGAAGGATTGGTAAAACATGTTTTTAAAACCCTAAAAGAAATTGATTTAAATGATTTCCCCAGAATGTCTTACCAGCAGGCAATGTCAGAATACGGAAACGACAAGCCCGACACCCGCTTTGACATGCGTATTGTGGAAATTAAAAACGAATTGTCGGGTAAATCATTTCCATTAATAGAACAGTCTGAGTATGCAGCAGGAATTTGCGTTAACGGTGCTGGGGATTATACCCGTAAACAACTGGATGAATTAACCGAATGGGTTAAACGTCCTCAGCTGGGGGGACAAGGCTTGCTGTATTGCAGGGTTTTAGACGCAAACACTTTTAAATCCAGTGCCGATAAATTTTACACCCACTCGGATTGGGCTTTGGTTGCCCAAAAAATGAATGCCCAACCGGGTGATCTTATATTGATAATGACAGGTCCCACCGCCAAAACTCAAAAAGCTTTGGGTGAATTGCGACTGGAAATGGGACAACGGTTTGGATTGCGCTCTTCCGAAAAGTACGCCTGTTTGTGGGTTACAGATTTTCCCTTACTCGAATGGAATGAGGGTGACCCCAATTTACCAGATTCCTTTAAGGGACGCTGGCATGCAAAACACCATCCCTTTACTGCACCCAAACCCGAAGATTTACCTCTTTTAAAAGAACGCCCCGGCGAGGTACGTGCCAATGCGTACGATTTGGTGATTAACGGAGTAGAAATTGGCGGAGGCAGCATTCGCATTCACAATGCCGAACTTCAAGGTCTCATGTTTGAAACCCTGGGCTTTACCAAAGAGAGTGCCGCTCAGCAGTTTGGTTTTTTAATGCATGCCTTTACGTACGGTGCACCCCCGCATGGCGGAATTGCATTTGGATTGGATCGTTTATGCGCCGTGCTAACAGGTACAGAGAGCATTCGGGATGTTATTGCATTTCCAAAAAACAATGCCGGCCGGGATTTAATGATAGATGCTCCATCAAATATCAGCAACGAACAATTGTCAGAATTGGAGTTACGTTTGGATCATAAATAATTTTAATTTTTAATCTGAAAGCAAATTCCAAATTTTCCAGCTTTCAATTGCCTGAAATTTAAGCATGTCCAATCCATTTAAAATGAGGGCTCCACGTGCCTCAGCCGCTTTTAAAAAAGGGGTTTTTTCGGGATTGTAAATCAGGTCCATAACAAAATGGCTATTACCGATACCTTCATAGGGTAGGGGAGGTAATTGATCTTTTAAATTACCCATACCCAATGGGGTTGTTTGAATTATAAATTTAAAATGGCGGATATGTTCTTGGGTTAATTCTGTGTAACTATAATCCTGAATGGGATTATTGCGGCCAACCAGTTTACAAGGCCATTGGAGTTTATGAAGGGCAAATTTAACTGCCTTTGCAGCTCCGCCCGTACCTAAAATTAAAGCCGGCTGGTGCGATGGACTTAAAAAGGGACGGATGCTTTTTTCAAAACCAGTTACATCGGTATTGAATCCAAAATATTTTTTTTGATGAATGCGAATGCAGTTAACAGCTCCTATGGATTTAGATATTGGATCAAGTGCATGCAAGGTATTTAATACCAATTCTTTAAAGGGATGCGTTACGCTTAGGCCTATTATGCGGGTTTCCGATTGTAACAGTTCGGGCAATTGTTCAACAGAATTGAGTTGAAAATTAACAAATTCAGCATCGTAAATGTTATGTTTGAGGAAATACGAATCAAAAAATGATTTGGAAAACGATTGTTGAAGCGGGTTTCCAATTAAACCGTATAAACGTTTCATTTCGATTTAAATTTAGATTTTAATGCCTCCAAAGCAGAATTTAAATCCGTACTTGGAACCCTTTCCTTTTTACTTGCAAGGGCAGGTTTAGCTGAATTTTCATGAATTCCTTTTAAACTTAAACCAATTCGTTTTCTGGCCAGATCAACATCAACTACACGTACTTTAAGTATCTCTCCAACTTTTACTTCATTCATGGCATCGTCTACGTATTGATCCGAAAGCTGGGAAACATGAACAAGTCCGTCCTGATGAACGCCGATATCTACAAATGCGCCAAAGCGCGTAACATTGGTAACAATACCGGGTAATACCATTCCGGGACTTAAATCTTCAGGTTTTTTAACACGTTCATCAAAGGAAAAAACCTCAAAGGATTTTCTGGGATCCCGACCGGGCTTTTCCAATTCCTTTAAAATATCCATAAGGGTTGGCAAACCAATTTCCTTTCCAACGTATTTATTAAGATTTATTTTTTTACGTAATTCAGTAGATTTTATTAACGCCTCAACCGAACAGCCACAATCTTCTGCCATTTGAGCCACCAGCACATACCGTTCTGGATGTACACCGCTGCGATCCAACACTTCGGGACTGTTTTGCAAACGTAAAAATCCAGCACATTGTTCATAGGTTTTTTGACCCATTCGAGGAATAGATTTAAGGGATTCACGGTTTAAAAATGGACCATGCACCCTTCGGTAAGAAATAATTTGCTGTGCGAGGGACGGACCAATTCCTGAAACATAACTTAATAGCGAGGCCGATGCCGTATTTAATTCAACACCAACGGCATTAACGCAGCTTTCAACCACTTCATCCAAAGCTTTTTTTAATTTCTGAGCATCTACATCGTGTTGGTATTGCCCCACACCAATGGACTTTGGATCAATTTTAACCAATTCCGAGAGCGGATCGCACAACCGTCTTCCAATGGAAACGGCTCCACGAACGGTAAGATCTTTATTTGGAAATTCTTCTCTTGCAATGTCTGAAGCAGAATAGATAGAAGCGCCTGATTCGCTGACAACAATCACCGGAATGGATTTTGGCAATAGGGCTATGGATCGGACAAAGGCTTCGGTTTCACGAGAGGCGGTTCCATTTCCAATGGCAATGGCCTGAATTTCATGACGTGCTGCCAAGGCTAAAAGCGTTTGTTCCGACTCAATCGTTTTAAACAAGGGTTCGTGCGGATAAATAACGGTATCCTCCAGTAATTGACCTTCGTTTCCCAGTACAACCAGTTTGCAACCGGATTTAAAACCTGGATCTAAGGCCAAGACGCGTTTTGCTCCCATGGGCGGTGCCAGAAGTAATGATTTCAAGTTTTCAGCAAATACTTTTATGGCCTGTTCATCGGCTTTTTGTTTACTCATGGAGCGCACCTCAGTTTCAATACCGGGTTGCAGGAGCCGCTCGTAAGAATCTTTAATTACCGATTTTAAAAAATCCCGATTAGGACTGTTTTTTTCAATAATACTGGATTCCATTTTATGCAGGGCATCTTCCGAATCGATTAGAAATTCAAGAATTAAAATATTTTCCTGTTCTCCTCGACGCATGGCTAACATGCGATGACTTGGGCATTCTGCAATGGATTCTTTCCATTCAAAATAATCGCTGAATTTTGATCCGGTCGATTCCATTCCGCGAATTACGGTGCTTTGAATGTATCCTTTTTGAAGGTAGGCGACTCGCATCCAATCGCGCAGATCAGGTCTTTCGGAAAATTGTTCAGCAAGTATATCCGAGGCGCCCTTAAGCGCTTCTTCTTGTTCAATTAAGCCCGTTGCTGAATTTTTAAAGCTTTCCCAAACGGCCTCTACAGGTTGTTTTTGAAGTAAAATTTCATCGGCTAAGGCTTGAAGACCTTTTTCGCGCGCCAAGGACGCTCGGGTCTTTTTTTTAGGTTTGTAAGGGAGGTACAAATCCTCTAAGCGGCTTAACAGATCGGCATGATTAATTTGATGTATCAGTTCCGGATTGTTTATTCCAAGCTCTGCAAGGGCTTTTAAAATACTTGATCTTCGTTTTTCAACTTGTTCCAGGTATTCGTAACGGCTTTGAATATTCCTGATTTGTACCTCATCTAAACTACCGGTTTGTTCTTTTCGGTAGCGTGCAATAAACGGAACGGTTGCGCCTTCTTGTAAAAGTTGTATAACAGATTGTACTTGAATGGCTTTAATGGAAAGTTCCTGACTGATGCGTTCGTAAGGATTACTGGAGTTCATAACCTGCGAATTTAAATGGCTTTCAATGGGTAAAATGATTATTTTTAAACAAAATATGAATTGCTATCACATTCAAAAATGGTTTTTTCTTAGTTTGTTTTTTGGTATTATTTTTTTAAATCCATTTTCATGCCATGCCCAACGCCATACCGGAAAAAGCGGATTAGAGGTATATCGCACCTATTCTCAGAACATATTAGGTAAAAACATTGGTTATTATATTGAGTTTAAAAACACCTCGGACCGATCGGTAGATGCGATTGAATGGGAGGCCTATTTTTACAATAATTTTAAGGATTTAAAAGGCAAACGCAAAGGAAGTTGGAGTTCGGGAAATATTATTAAACCCATTCCGCCAAACAATATGGCAAAAGATTTACAGGCTTCTTGGGTGGACGGTGCTGAAAAGGTATACATAAAAGTAACCCGGGTTCATTTCGAAGATTAATACCTTCTGATAGTATCAGCTATAATTTAGTATTGTAAAGAATTAAAGGATTCCTAACAATGAGTAATT
>CAWUNH010000060.1:0-7306 GCA_963923435.1 uncultured bacterium | reverse complement strand
TTTAAAGGAATAAAAAAAACAATCATGCCATTGCTTTGCATGGTTCCGCATCTAAACAAAGTGAGTGAACCAAGTGCTGAAAGATTTTACGTATCTTTAAGCATGTTTACAAACGAACAATTAAAAGACTTGAATGATCGCAGTGGCGCGTTGAGGAGGTTTCTTTGACTTCGATCGAAAACAACACGAACTAAGTTTACTGGAGGAAAAAACCCTCGATCCTCACTTTTGGAACGATTCGAAAAAGGCAGAATCCCTAATGTCCGAAATTCGAGGTTTAAAAATGTGGGTGCAGTCGTATACCCGCCTGTGCAGTCAGTTGGATGACCTAAACACGATGTACGATTTTTTTAAGGCAGGAGAGGCCACCGAGCAGGAAACCCAAGAAGCCTTTACGGAGGTTTTAAAAGCAGTAGAGGAACTCGAATTTAAAAACATGCTGCGGGGCAATGAAGATAAATTAGACTGCGTTCTCCAAATAAATTCGGGCGCGGGAGGTACCGAAAGTTGCGATTGGGCGAGTATGTTAATGCGGATGTATTTAATGTGGGCCGAAAAAAAGGGATATAAAGTTACCGAGCTGGATCAAACGCCCGGAGACGTTGCTGGGATAAAATCCATTTCGCTCCAAATCGAGGGCAATTTTGCATATGGATATTTAAAAAGTGAAAACGGTGTGCACCGTTTGGTTCGAATTAGCCCATTTGATGCCAATGCAAAACGACATACAAGTTTTGCCTCGGTGTATGTGTATCCCATAGTAGACGAAACCATTGAAATTGACATTAAGCCTGCCGATATAGAAATGACAACTTCCCGAAGCGGTGGTGCGGGAGGCCAAAACGTTAACAAAGTTGAAACCAAGGTTCAATTGTTGCACAAACCCAGTGGCATCGTTGTGGTATGTCAGGTTGAGCGGTCCCAACATGGCAACCGAGAACGGGCCATGCAAATGTTGCGCTCTCAGCTTTACGAATTGGAACTTCGAAAACGAAACGAAACCAAGCAGGCCGTTGAGGACAGTAAAATGAAAATTGAATGGGGTTCTCAAATTCGTTCTTATGTTTTACATCCTTATAAGATGATAAACGACCACCGAACAGAATTAAAAATTACCGATGCAGAGGGAGTGCTTAATGGGGATATCGACGAACTCATTAAAACCTATTTAATGGCCGCCGGCAAAGTCCCTAACACATGAACGAGCCGGTTCGTCCCAAAAAACATTTGGGCCAGCATTTTTTAACCGATCAACTCCGCGCTCAAAAAATAGTACAAGATTTTTTAAAAGTGTTGCCTGCCGGCAATTCTGTGCTTGAAATTGGTCCCGGTACGGGCGTGTTAACTCAGTTTTTGTTAGGACAATGCGCATATACAGGAATTGATATTGATACCGAGTCCATTGAATTTTTAAAAGTCCATTTTAGTCCTTTTGCAAATTTTTTTATAGAGCAAGATGTATTAACCTATGCTTTTCAAAACCATATACGCTATAGTATTATTGGTAATTTTCCCTACAACATATCGTC
This sequence comes from uncultured bacterium, assembly GCA_963923435.1. Classification (GTDB taxonomy): domain Bacteria; phylum Bacteroidota; class Bacteroidia; order B-17B0; family Aurantibacillaceae; genus Aurantibacillus. Next base: position 5,777 of record CAWUNH010000060.1, on the reverse strand, counting down.
GCCCATTATGTTTCAGATTTTAGAAAACCGAAACTGTGTGGATACCGTGGTGGGAATGTTTCAAAAAGAGGTTGCTCAGCGAATGGCAGAAAAACCCGGAACAAAAACCTATGGCATTTTAAGTGTTTTATTACAGGCATATTATCAAATTGAGTATTTGTATACAGTTCATGAAAACGCGTTTAATCCGCCACCAAGGGTTAAGAGCGCTGTAATACGTTTGATCCGCAAACCACAACAGGATTTACAATGCAGGTACGAGCCCTTTAAGCGTTTGGTAAAAACCTGTTTTAATCAGCGTCGCAAAACTATACGCAATTCAATAAAACCGCTTCAGGTTAAACTTCAAATACAACATCCTCTGCTGGATTTACGCCCGGAGCAACTTGGTGTTAAAGATTTTGAAACACTTTGTTTATTGCTGTTTCCCGATTCAAAAATTACAAGTTAATTTGAAGCTTTGTTTTTCAGATAATGCCGTTTGAGCAATTGTAAATACAATGCTGGAAACCATTGCGAAAAAAAGGCCGCCATCCGACCGGACCATCCGGTAACAATGCGTGTTTTTCGACGGGCCAATTGTTGAATAATACAGGCGGCGGTTTTTGCTCTTGGCATGGGTTTAAAGGTAGTTCGTCTTGGCACTGCCTGAAGATGCCCCTTGTAATCCAGCGCCGTTTTAAACGTTTCGTTTTCAGTGAAACCAACAATGGCAAGCCCAACGTGAATTTGGTATTTATAAAGTTCCGAATACAAACTTTCGGCCAGTCCGTTCAGGGCTTTTTTGGTAGCACTGTACAAGCTGTATTCGGGAATTCCGCATAAGGCAGCAGCAGAAGAAATAAACACAACATGCCCGCGGGTTTTTATGAGTTCAGGCAATGCCTTTTGAGTTAGCCAAATGGCGCCCAGTAAATTGGTTTGGACAATGGTATGAACTACCTCGGCAGTGTGCAAATGAAGAGGTCCCTGAGAAGCCATTCCGGCATTGAGTAAAATGCCGTTTATTTTACCAAAGCGTTTTATAACTGCGTGAATCAGTTGGCTGACTTCAATTTCATTTCCAACGTCTGCACATTGGTAAAGGGTATTTTGCGGATACAAACGGAATAAGTCGTTTAATGCAGCATTGGGTAATTCGCGACGACCGTTAAATACAACCTGAGCGCCCAATTCAAGAAGTTGTTTGCCCGTTTCCAGTCCAATTCCCTGGGTAGACCCGGTGATTATAAATACTTTGTTGTAAAAAAACGAATTCATTTTATTGTAAATACGTTGTTTTCAACCATCCAGTCGACACTTTCTTTAATGGCTGTATTTAGGGGAGTAATGCGGTAGTTTAATTCGTTTTGAGCTTTTTCACTGGAGTAATATTGGTATTTTCCAGCCAGCAGACTTACTCCAAAACTCAGGACGGGCGGTTTTTTTGTTATTCGAGCCCAAATAGATCCCATCAATCCGAGGGCTTTTGTAAAAATTAAGGGTATTTGGATTAACCGAAAAGGTTTCTGGTAGAGCGAGCAGGCCATTTTAAAAAATTGCTGATAGCTTATATTGTGTCCACCCGTAATGTAACATTCACCCAAACGTCCCAAATGCATGGCGTTAATGATTGCATCGGCTACGTCACCGCTGTACACAAAACTTCTGCCACCTCGGGTAAAACCCGGCAGAGTTCCGCTTAAAAGTGCTTTTAAAATTTTACCCGAAGAAGGAAGCCGGTCGTATGGACCAATCATAAATGTGGGGTTAATAATAATTACTGGCAATTGCTGTTCTTTATATAATTTTAAAAGTAGGTTTTGGGCTTCGTATTTTGAATTAATATAATCCATTCGATAGGCCTTTAAATTAAATTCTGAACCTTCATTGTTGATCCGATGTTTTGTACCTGAACCAAAAGAACTGGCAGAGCCAATGTGAATAAAGCGTTGGATGCCATTTTTTAAAACCTCCTGTGCAAGCCCGTTTACCGCCTCGGTATTAATTTTAAAACATAGCGGATTTGAACGCGGGTATACTTGTGTAAGTGCAGCAATATGAATTACACAGGTACAATCTTTTAAATAATACCGATAGGATTCGGGCTGGGTAATATCGCCTACAATTACGTCTATTTCTGAAGAAAAAGTGCAAGATGCCTTTAGAGCAGGTTCCAGCAAAACTCCCAATTTGCATTTTTTTTCTTGAAGTTTTTTTAACAGCATTTGACCAAGCAATCCGGTGGCTCCAGTTACAAATACTTTTTCAGTTATTAATTTCATTTAAATTAAGCAAAAAGCGATTTAAAGATAAGCACTGTTTTAGGGAACACCATCACTGTAAACAACAGCCCCCAGAGTGCGCCAAAAAAATGGGCATCGTGTCCAATGGTATCGTAGTGCTGCTTGGACATGTACCAGGAACCTGTTAAAAATAAAATCCCGTAAAGCCAGGCTTTAACTGGAATTGTCCAAACGTATAGAGTTGTGTTTGGAAAAAATAAAATGTAGCTAAAAATAATTCCGCACACAGCGCCTGAGGCGCCCAAGGCATTGTAATGAGGATGATCGCGGTATTTAATTAAGGAATAAATACTGGAACAAATCAGGCCGCCAACATATAAAATAAAATACATAAAAACGCCTCTAAGGTCTCCAAATTGAGCTTTGAACAAGCGTTCAACCGTTGGGCCAAAAAAATACAGCGACATCATGTTAAATCCTAAATGAACGTAATCGGCATGCACAAAGCCATGCGAAATTAAACGGTACCAGGCCCTGTGATGCCAAATAGAAAAAGCATTAAACCATAATTTAACCCGCATCGAAGGCCGGTTTATGGCACTTATAGAAATTAAAACGTTACTTATAATTAAAATCCAGGTTAGGGTCACAACGAAGGTAAATCTACCATAAAAAATACAGTTTACTTACACAATAAATGCTTAATCTGTTGATATCATATGAATAATTTACTTGCAATGCATAAAACAAGTTTTAATATTCAAGGGCATGGCAAAACGCAGAACAACCCCGCTTTTTACCGATCGAAAAATTTTTGTTCTTGACACTTCGGTCATTATTTACGATCATACCGCAATTAAAAACTTTGCCGAACACGATGTGGTTATTCCAATTACGGTTTTGGAAGAATTGGATCAGTTTAAAAAAGGAAACGATACTAAAAACTTTGCTGCGCGCGAATTTATCAGATATGTTGACGCCCACAGCGGCCGACATTCTTTACAGGAATGGACCTCCATAAACGGCCCAAAACGCGGACAGTTTAAAATTGAAATGCAGGCCAGCTCCAGCATAAACGCAGAAAAAATATTTGACGAACGAAAAGCCGATCACCGCATATTAAATACGGCGCTGTTTGTTGCAGAACAACATCCGCAGCGAAAAGTCATATTGGTTACCAAAGACATTAATCTTCGCATTAAGGCAAAGAGTTTAAATTTAATTGCCGAAGATTATGAAACCGGAAAAGTAAAATTAACCGATGAACTTCATAGCGGAGCGGTAGAAATTTCTAAAGTTTCGCCGGCAGTTATTTCGCAATTGTACAGTAATGAAGTAATTCAACGAAGCCAAGTCATAAAAAAAACAAAACCGCTGGCCAATCATTATTTTATTTTAAAAAACGGATCTCAAAGCGTGTTAACCCGTTACCATGCGGATGATGATATTTTAATGCGCATTGGAAAAACGGCAGCATTTGGTGTACAGCCTAAAAATGCTGAGCAAACTTTTGCGCTGGATGCAGTTATGGATCCAGAAATTCAACTGGTTAGCATTCAGGGCGTGGCGGGCACCGGAAAAACGCTGTTATCATTGGCTGGAGCATTGGAGCAGCGCAGGCAATTTCATCAGATATATTTAGCAAGACCGATTGTTCCTCTCAGCAATAAAGACATTGGATATTTGCCGGGCGATGTAAACAGTAAATTAAATCCCTATATGGAACCACTTTGGGATAATTTAAAATACATCCGCAGTTTATTTAACGAAAAAGACCGCGAATACAAACAGCTCAATGAAATGGTAGAGCAGCAAAAACTGGTGGTATGTCCTTTGGCGTATATTCGAGGGCGCAGTTTAAGCAATGTTTTTTTTATTGTTGACGAGGCACAAAATTTAACACCACACGAAGTAAAAACCATCATTACCCGTGCCGGAGAAAACACAAAAATTGTTTTTACTGGAGACATTCATCAAATTGATACACCTTATTTAGATTCGCAAAGCAACGGACTTAGTTATTTAATTGAAAAACTAAAAGGACAGTCCTTGTATGCGCATATTACCCTTCAAAAAGGCGAACGCAGCGCATTGGCAAATTTGGCAAATGAGCTGTTATAACCTCCGGTCATGGATTTATTAGCAGCCTTAATTTTGTTGGTCCCAAACGATTCAAATTGTTTAAATTCGTGGTGTGATTCATCGTATTAACGAATTAACACAGCAAATAGAAGCCTTTGCTTCTACAGACCCTAAAGCCATTGAAGCCGCTCGAATTTTATGGCTCGGTCGAAAAGGTCAAATAACCGAATTGTTTGAGGAGTTTAAAACCGTTCCACCCGAACAAAAAAAGCAATTGGGCGAACCCTTAAACAAATTAAAAATTAATGCACAAAATAAAATTGAATCGCTTAAAGCATCAGCCTCACAGGTTATTTCAAACGACCAGGAAGACTTTAGCATGCCGGCAGTTCCATTGCATTTAATAGGTAGCCGTCACCCCATAAGCATGGTTAAACACCAGATTATAGATATTTTTTCAAAATTGGGTTTTACCGTTTCAGACGGACCTGAAATTGAAGACGATTGGCATAATTTTACCGCACTCAATACGCCCGAAGACCATCCTGCCCGAGATATGCAGGATACCTTTTATTTACAGGATCCAAAAGGCTGGATGCTGCGCACACAAACCTCAAGCATACAGGTTCGATTGATGGAAACTCAAAAACCGCCCATTCGTACGCTTTCACCCGGAAGGGTATACCGTAACGAAGCCATCAGTGCACGGGCGCATTGTCAGTTTCATCAAATAGAAGGCTTGTACGTAGACCAATCCGTTTCTTTTGCCGATTTAAAACAAACCCTCTCGTATTTTATTCACCAATTTTTTGGGGCCAATGCCCGAATTCGAATGCGTCCAAGCTTTTTTCCTTTTACCGAACCCAGTGCTGAGGTAGATGTCAGTTGTTCGCTTTGCGAGGGAAAAGGATGCAATGTTTGTAAAAATAGCGGATGGCTCGAAGTTATGGGCTGTGGTATGGTAGACCCTCAGGTTTTTGAAAATTGCGGAATAGATTCCAAACGCTACACCGGATTTGCTTTTGGAATGGGTATTGAGCGATTGGCCATGTTAAAATTTGGTATTAAGGATTTAAGATTGTTTTTCGAAAACGATCTTCGTTTTTTAAACCAGTTTCGAAGTACATGAGTACTCGTAAAACCGAACTTCAAGCATTATTAAAGGCCAATGCCAACGATGTTTTTTTAAATTACGCCTGGGGGCTTGAACTTAAATTTGAGCAAAACTGGAATCAAGCAATACAACAATTTGAAAAGGTGCTGCAGTTAGACAGCAATTACCATCCCGCCTGTTATCAACTTGGACAATGTTACCAGGAACTTAATGATACCGCGCGTGCGGCTTCCTGTTTTGAAACCGGCCGAAATATAGCAATTGCACAAAATCAACATAAAGCGGCGGCTGAGTTTTTAACGGCAATTGATTTGCTTTAATACCTTGAAAGCAACGGTATTTAATAGAAGGCAATT
>CAWUNH010000059.1:0-7403 GCA_963923435.1 uncultured bacterium | reverse complement strand
TTCCGAAACTTAAAAAAAGATAACTCTCAAGTTTTTCTCCGGTAAAATATTTTAAATTATGAGTGCAAAAATTAAAGAAAAACTAGATTTGTCCATTGAAGGTAAACTCCGTGGCCTCTTTCATCTTCAACAAATTGATACTAAAATTGATAAACTGCGTACCATACGCGGAGAGCTTCCTCTTGAGGTCAGTGACTTGGAAGATACCGTTACCGGATTGGAAACCCGCCTCAACAATTTAACTGCAGAAGTACAGGAATTAGAACAGCAGTTAAACGAAAAAAAACAATCCATTAAAGATTTTCAAGCCAACATTAAAAAATACCAGGCCCAGCAATCTAAAGTCCGCAACAACAGGGAATACGATGCCATCACCAAAGAAATCGAATTTCAAAACCTCGAAATTCAGTTGGCTGAAAAACGTATGAAAGAAGCCAAAGCCGCTTTGGAAGTAAAATCCGAAGGTTTGGAGTTGTCCCGCAAAGAATTCGAAGAACGTTCAAGCGACTTAAAAATAAAAAAGGCAGAATTGGATGAGATAATTGCCGAAACAGAAAAAGAAGAAAAAACCCTTTTGTCTGACAGCGATTCTGCAAGTAAAGCCATTGAAACCCGCCTTTTAAATGCCTATCACCGAATCCGAAGCAATGTTCGCAACGGGCTGGCTGTAGTAGCCATCGAACGTGATGCCTGCGGAGGCTGCTTCAACAACATTCCACCGCAACGTCAATTGGATATTCGCATGAATAAAAAAATCATTGTATGCGAGCATTGTGGCCGTGTATTAGTTGATAACAATTTTTCTGAGAGCGAATCTTAATTCTCAGTATCTTTAACCCATTGGGAGCTTAGCTCAGCTGGTTCAGAGCACCTGCCTTACAAGCAGGGGGTCACTGGTTCGAACCCAGTAGTTCCCACAGCCCGCAAAAATGCGGGCTTTTTTATGACCTTAGAGGCATTTATCAGTTTTGCAAGCCAATTACCCGCTTCGTGGTCCGATTACCCCTTTGACCAAAACACCTTAACCTTAAAAATTGGACCAAAAATATTTGCAATTACCGATACCGCTGATTTTAATGCCATCACTTTAAAATGTGAAACAGATCGAATTTTATTGCTTCAGGAATCCTATGAGGGCATTCGGCCGGGATATCACATGAATAAAAAGCATTGGATTACGGTTGTTGTAAATTCGGATGTTCCCCCTACTTTAATAAAAGACCTGATTCAAAATTCGTATAAATTGGTTTTTAAATCTCTAAACAAAAATCAAAAAAGCCTTCTTTAGGGGTGTTGCATTATAAAAACATTAAGCTGTTGAACCATTTATAGGGTATTTAAAGGTTTTTTAAAAGCAAATAATTATAACATTTTTTTAAACCTGAGGTTTAAGGTTTTTTGTTAACTTGCTCATTCTGTATGAGCTATATACAACACATTCAGGCCCGTCAAATATTAGACTCCCGTGGAAACCCAACGGTTGAAGTAGATGTCATCAGCGATCAGGGTGTACTGGGACGTGCCGCCGTTCCATCCGGAGCTTCTACCGGCGCTCATGAAGCTGTTGAACTGCGCGACGGCGACAAAGGAACCTACTTAGGCAAAGGTGTACTAAAAGCGGTACAACATATTAACGAAACACTCCGTGAGGGATTAAAAGGGGCCTATCTTTTGGACCAAGCCGAAATAGATTCAAAATTATTGGAACTGGACGGAACAGAAAATAAATCCCGTTTGGGCGCCAATGCCTTGTTGGGTGTTTCACTGGCAGTTGCTCGTGCGGCAGCTGAAGAAACCCGAATGCCATTGTACCGTTATTTGGGAGGTTCGCACACTCCCTGGTTACCGGTTCCAATGATGAATATTTTAAACGGGGGGGCTCATGCCGACAATGGAATCGATTTTCAGGAGTTTATGGTTATGCCCGTTGGCGCTGAATCGTTTTCGGAAGCCTTGCGCATGGGCACCGAAGTGTTTCACCATTTAAAAAATGTTCTTAAATCGCGTCATTTGGGCACCAACGTAGGCGATGAAGGCGGATTTGCTCCGGGTTTAAAATCAAACGAAGATGCGATCGAAGCCGTTTTAGAAGCAATCCATAAAGCTGGATTTACACCCGGAAAAGATTTATATATAGCTATGGATGCTGCCTGTACCGAACTGTACAATGCAGAAACCCAACGTTACGAATTTAAAAAATCCGGCGGCAAGTCGCTAACAAGCGAAGAAATGGTAGCCTACTGGAAAAATTGTTGCAACAAATATCCCATCCGTTCAATTGAAGACGGCTTGTCAGAAGACGATTGGAACGGTTGGAGCCTCCTTCAAAAAGAATTGGGTTCTAACATTCAATTGGTGGGTGATGATTTGTTTGTTACCAATGTAAAACGTTTGGCCCGTGGAATTGCTGAAAATGCAGCCAACTCCATTTTAATAAAAGTTAACCAAATCGGAACCCTCACAGAAACCATTGAGGCCGTTCGACTGGCTCAATCCTATCAATTTAGTACCATTATGAGCCATCGAAGCGGTGAAACCGAAGATACCACTATCGCCGACCTTGCGGTTGGACTCAGTTGCGGTCAAATTAAAACCGGAGCACCGTCTCGAAGCGACCGGGTTGCCAAATACAATCAATTACTTCGTATCGAAGAACAATTGGGTAATCAGGCGCGTTACTATGGTACTCAATTGCAATTACGTTTTCAAAAATAAATCTCTATGGATCCTCTCAAAGAAAAATTTAAAAGCAAAGCCGAACTGTTGGCTACAGAAATAAAAGACATTATAAAACAACACGGCGATCTCAAATTGGGCGAAATTACTGTTGCTCAGGTATACCAGGGCATGCGGGGCATGATTGGCATGGTTACCGAAACCTCCCGGTTGGATGCTGAAGAAGGCATACGGTTTCGTGGATATTCCATTCCGGAATTGCGCAAACAATTGCCCAAAGCACCCGGAGGAACCGAGCCTTTGCCCGAAGGTATTTTTTATTTAATGCTGGTAGGCGAATTGCCAACTTCAGAAGACGTAGCTTTTATTACTGCCGAATGGGCCAAACGAAGTATTGTTCCAAAACATGTTTTTGATGTTTTAGAAGCCTTACCTGCCGATACACACCCCATGACTCAATTTGTGGTGGGTATTATGGCCATGCAACGCGAATCGTTGTTTGCAAAGGCATATGCCAAGGGAATCAGTAAAAAGGAATACTGGGATTATGCCTACGAAGACAGCATGAATCTGATTGCTCGCTTACCGCGTATTGCAGCTTATATATACCGTCGTAAATACAAAGGCGGTCACCATATTGAACCCGATCATAAATTGGATTGGGCAGCCAATTTCGCCCACATGCTGGGATTTGAAACCTTTGACATGAAACGTCTTATGCGGCTGTATCTTACCATCCATGCCGATCATGAGGGCGGAAACGTATCTGCCCATACAACCCATCTTGTTGGGTCTGCGCTTTCGGATCCGTATTTGGCTTTTGCAGCCGGAATGAACGGACTGGCTGGACCATTGCACGGACTGGCCAATCAGGAAGTGCTGGGATGGATTATGGAACTTAAAGAAAGTTTAGGCGGCGGTTTACCCACCAAAGAACAAATAGCCGACTACATTAAAAAAACACTTGCAGAAGGTAAGGTTGTACCCGGTTACGGACATGCGGTATTACGAAAAACCGATCCGCGTTTTACTGCCCAACAGGATTTTTATAAAACTTACATTCAAAAAGACGACGTTTGTGAAATTGTACAAATGATATACGAAGTTGCGCCTCCAATCCTTGAAGCTACTGGTAAAATAAAAAATCCATGGCCAAATGTTGATGCACACTCGGGAGCCTTACTGGTACATTATGGAATGCACGAGCACGACTTTTACACAGTATTGTTTGGCGTGAGCCGGGCCCTGGGAGTTTTAGCCGGATATATTTGGGATCGAGCAACCGGCTCTCCCATTGAACGACCCGGATCTGTTACTACCGAAAATATTAAAGCAAAAATCAAAACCGCTTCATCACAAGCATGAAAACCCTAGGATTGCTTATAGTCACATTTTGTTTTGGACTCCTTATGAATGCACAAACCTCTATTTACGAGTTTTCTCTTAAAACCTTGGATGGAAAATCCTTTAGTTTTTCCAGCTTAAAAGGAAAAAAAATATTGTTGGTAAATGTAGCCAGTCAGTGCGGATACACCCCACAATACAAAGATTTACAAGCCCTTCATGAACAGTACGGAACGCAGCTAAGCGTTATTGGAATTCCAGCTAATAATTTTGGCGGACAGGAACCGGGTTCGGCCGAAGAAATATCGAGTTTTTGTAAAAAAAATTATGGCGTGCAGTTTGTAATGCTGGAAAAAATTTCAGTTAAAGGCAACGATGCGCATCCCCTGTATCAGTGGTTGTGCAATGCCGCGTTAAACGGCGGTTGTTCGGAAAAACCCAACTGGAATTTTTGTAAGTATCTGATTGATAAACAAGGAAGGGTTCAGGCTTTTTTTCCGAGCGGTGTTAAACCCTTAAGTTCAGAATTGATTCAAAAAATTAATTTATAAGTCCCCAAAATACACTGCAGGTATGAACCACTGCGGTTTCGGTTCTTAAACGCGCATTGCCTAAATTTAATTCTGTACAACCCTTTGAACGTGCCATAGTTATTTCTTGTTCTGAAAAATCTCCCTCAGGCCCAATGCACACGGTGTATTCTGTTATGGGTTCATCTATCCAATGTTTTAGTAAGGTTTTAGTCCCCTTTTGACAATGGGCCATTCCAAGGGATTTTGATCCAAATTTTTGAAGCAAGGTATCCAACGATTGCCACTCCGATAATTGGGGTCGTAGGGTTCGTAAACTCTGCTTTAAGGCCGTATCCACAATGGATTCGAGGCGTTTAAAATTAAGGTTGCGGCGTTCGGAATAACGCGTTGACAAAAAACCAATTTCTTTAACCCCCAACTCAACTGCTTTTTCAATTGCCCATTCGGTTCGGTCCATGTGCTTGGTAGGAGCAAAAAAAACTCTGAGCGGCAATACCGAGGGCCCCTGGTAAACGCGGTCGTTTAATTTTGCCCGTACACAAGATGATGTTAATTCGGTTATACAGGCCTCGTGAGCAATTCCATTGCCATTCATAACCCATATAATATCACCCAAGGCGTGCCTTAGTACCTTAACGCAGTGACGGCTTTCGGCTTCGTTTAATTTAGCCAGACGGTTTGTTATTTCAGCAAAAAATATGTGCATTGATAGGAATTGGTTAAAACCGTCTTTTATAAAACGGATTGATTAAGAAAATTAAGATAATCTTGTAAAAGTATGACGGCACTAATTTGATCCAACTGTTGTTTATTCTCACGCTGCTTTTTTTTTACCCCGTTTTCGAGCAAACTTTGTTTTGCCAATTGGGTAGTAAAACGTTCGTCCCATCGAATTAAGGGGATTTCTGGAAATTGGCGCTGTAAATACACTGCAAAAGGGTTTATAAATCGTGCACTTAAACTGGGGGTGTTTAAAAGCGTTTTAGGCTCACCCAAAACGATTACATCTACCGTTTCATTGGAAATATAATGCTTTAAATACGCCTGAATGTCTTTTACATGAACCGTATCCAAGGCTCTTGCAATTATTCGAAGCGGATCGGTTACGGCCAGTCCTACCCGTTTGGATCCATAATCAATGGCTAAAATACGGCCCATGGGATTAAAATTACGTAAATTAGGTAATGGCTAAACGAATTGGTTTACTGACCTCGGGCGGTGATGCTCCCGGAATGAATGCCTGCATCCGAGCGGTGGTTCGCTCGGCTTGTGCCTCCGGTAAAAAAGTTTATGGGTTTTACAGGGGATTTGAGGGGTTGATTCACAACCGCTCTATCCCAATGTGGCCTGAAACCGTCTCCGGTATTATTGCCCGCGGTGGCACCTGTTTAAAAACGGCCCGCAGCGAAGCCTTTAAAACTCCAGAGGGTCAAGAAAAGGCCATACAAACCCTCCGTGAGCATGAGTTGGATGCATTAATTGTTATTGGTGGCGACGGAAGCTTTCGCGGAGCCTTAGATCTTTATAAAAAAACCCAAATCTCTGTGGTGGGCATTCCAGGCACCATTGATAACGATTTGCAAGGTACCGATTACACCATTGGATTTGATACGGCTTTAAACACTGCGGTAGAGGCCATTGACCGCATTCGAGATACCGCCGAAAGCCACGATCGGGTTTTTATTATTGAAGTAATGGGTCGGGATTCAGGACGCATTGCCCTGAGTGCTGCTTTGGCGGGTGGTGCAGAGGGTTTGTTATTGCCTGAAATTCATAACGATTTTGAATCCCTCGTTCACAGCATTCAAAACTGGAGGCATACAAAATCAAGCCGAATTATAGTTGTTGGAGAAGGAGACGAAAACGGAGGGGCATTGCATATTGCGCGTATTTTGCAAAATCAATTTACATCACTGGAGTTTAAAGTTACCATTTTGGGTCATCTCCAAAGGGGCGGAAAACCAACTGCCTTGGAGCGAATTTATGCCAGTACAATGGGCGAATTTGCTGTTCAGCAATTGGATCAGTTCCGCTATCCGGTAATGGTTGGAATTCAAAATCAAAAACCCCTGAGCGTACTACTGTCGGAGGCTGTAAAAGTAAAGCCCCCTTTAGATCCCATTTTATATCACACTTTTTTAACCTTATCGCAATGAAATCGTCAAAAGCCCTAATTTTTATTTTTATTACTCTGCTCCTCGACTGTATGGGTTTGGGTATTATTATTCCTACCCTGCCCGGATTAATCCAGGAGTTAAGTGGAACTCAGGCCTCTGTTGCGGCCAGCACCTCGGGTTGGTTACAGTTTTCGTATGCAATCATGGCCTTTGTGTTTGCCCCCATACAGGGTGCTCTAAGCGACCGGTTTGGACGCCGTCCCGTTTTATTAATTTCCCTTGCAGGCTTTGGTTTGGATTATTTACTGTTGTACTGGGCTCCCGATTTAAAATGGTTATTTGTTGGAAGAATTGCAGCCGGTATTTGCGGAGCTAGTTTTACCACCGCTTCTGCCTATATAGCAGATATAAGCACTTCCGAAAACAGAGCGCAAAACTTTGGTCTGATTGGTGCAGCATTTGGATTAGGATTTATTTTGGGCCCGGTTTTAGGTTCGCTTTTATCCCATTGGGGGCTTAGAACCCCTTTTTTATTGGCAGCCTTTGTATCCCTAATCAACCTCGGATTTGGAATTTTTGTATTACCGGAATCCCTTTCTGTGGAACACCGAAAACCATTGCAAATAAAATCATTTAATCCCTTTCAGGTATTTTATTATTTATTTTCAAAGCAGAGCCTTTGGCCTTTTTTACTGGTATTTTTTTTAATGCAAATGGCCGGACAGGTTATGCC
>CAWUNH010000058.1:0-7417 GCA_963923435.1 uncultured bacterium | reverse complement strand
TTACTCCGGCTGCCGGAATACCTTCATTTCCTCTGTCGCCCGGACGATACAGCGCCAATATTAAATTTTGTTTAAGCGAAATGTAATGAAAATACAAGCTGTAGTATTTGTTGCGCTATTTGCTTTGAAATTTAACCTATGTTTTTCAAATTCCATTCATTCAGCCGTTTCAATTCAAATTCCACCAGATTCGATTCAATGCAATTATATTTATAAAGACGTATTGTTGCAAGATTTAAATTTTGTATCCAATGTGCTGCGAATAGTAAATTTTTCGAGTCAAGAAATAAACATTACCGTAGATCAGGCCATTCCGGAGTTTTGGAAAATTATCGGCCCCATCCAGTATTCAATAAACCTAAAAGGTAAAGACTCCATCTTTATTCCGGTCAGATTAAGTCCAATTCAAAAAAATATTGTAAGTGGATTCCGATACAAAATAATATCTATAGTAAAAGTACCGGAGTCCTTTAAACAGATTCAGGCCATGTTTTTAATTGAAAAACCCCGCGTTCACAGATTTTCGATGGACCTGAATTCGCCCAAAACCCTGTATTTAAAAAATAATGAATTTAAAATAACCTCCCAGGTACTCTTGGAAAACAAAAGCGATTTTACAGAGAGTTATTTATTTAACATCGATTTTACCGGAAGAAACATTCGGTTGCTGGATTCTGCCGGTAAATTTAAAAAACAAACCTACTTAGGAATCCTCAAGCCCTATACCGATACCCTATCTGCAATTTCTACCGATTTTAGCCCGGATAAACTTACACCTACCCGAATTGATCCTAACTCCTATATCAATGTTGAAAATTATTATTACCCCATACGTAATTCGATTTTTTATAAAGCCCGTTTACTAAACGGATTTAAAACCGATACAAGTAAAACCAATTTTCAGCAATCGCTTTCATACACCAAACACCAAAACGTGGTTAAACTCTTCAATCGGTATTATGTAAACAATAGTTTTCAAAATGAAATACCTTCGTCTCTAAGAATTAACTTTTTTAATTTGGTAAGCCGTCAGCCCATCGTAAACATATTGTTGTTTGGTCAATCGCGTATTGAAAAACTGGGATACCTTAACTACTATTTGCAAAGCTATTTAAATTCCTACAGCTTTAATACCAATACCCTGCGGTCGTTTTTCGGTCAGGTGAATCTTATGAATAAAAATTATTCCGCGTCGTTTGGAAGCAATCCGGTTTTAAGTTTTTCAAATGGCAATAACGCCATGATTAACTTAAACGGATTTGGTGGCGGCATTAAATACAACTTTAAATACAATCAGGAAATTGGAGTTATTATCAGCCGCCCATTATTAAATGCTGTATCACCTAGGGGAGTAAATTTTGGGGTGGGATACCAAAAAGCATTTCAAAAAGCGAGTACCGGAATTATGTTTCAGCAGGTTTATCAAAACTCAAACACCTCCTACCAAATACTAAGACCTAATTTAACACTAAAGCCTAATTTAAAAAACAACATTATGCTGTATTACAATGTGCTTTTTAATAAAACGGTATTAAACAACAATTATGGTTTTAATTACAATTATAACTGGAACCGTCAAGGCTTTACCAATGTGTCTTTTCAATACAACCAATCCACACAATACGGATATATAACGCCCCTGAATTTTAATTACACCAATGATAATTTAAATATTTCTTTAAGAAATCAATTTATTTACAAAAAACAAAGCATTCAAGTATTTAATTCGTTTATACAAAATTCGTACTACAGTGTTGCAAACAATAAACCAGGCTACAACACCACAGTTAACAATCAAATTATTGCGGGTCGATACAAGTTGTATAATAAAGCATTAATTCCGGGAATGTACATCGATTACAATTCAATTTTTAACATCCAAACCATTAGTTATGGAAGTATTTTAAATTTTAACAATTGGTATTATAACCGTTCGTTAATTACCAGTTTTAATTTAAGATCCGGCTACAATCATTTTTTAAATTACAACCTACCTAACTTTTTTACCTCACAGGTTACGTCCTTTGTTTCCTATAAACTGTGGAGATTTAATGCGCGGTACTTTTACGGGCCCATGAATTTTACCAATCTTGTAAATAAATTTAATGGCAAAATCCCCTACGAACAATTTGTGTTTTCCAACATTACCCATCAAATGCAATTTAAAAACAAAAAAATAGTTTGGGAAAACAATGTTTTTTACAACTTATTGTTTTCGGTGAAACGGCATGTGACGGGGTTTTTTAGTCAATTGTATTATTTCACTTCTAATGGATGGGTTTTTAATTTGAATCTCAATTACAATTTAAATTCCTATCAGCGGTATGTGTTTAATTACAATGTAAATTCAAATTACAATAATGTATCCAATGAAGATCGGGTATTTAACAATGCCTTTCAGCTTGGATTTGGCATTCGTAAAGATTTTAATATCTCGTTGCCTCATTCTATAATACTTAAACCCACTCACAATTTAAAAATAAAAACTTTTATTGATCTAAATTCAAATCGAAAATTTGAACCCGGTGAACCCGGTATTGAAAACGTAGTTGTTACCCTTGGTGATTTTCAATTACAAACCGATACAGCCGGCGAAGCGACCTTGTTTAGATTGCAGGACGGCTGGTACCGATACTCGGTTATTCTTTTAGAAGAAATTGGCTCTTGGTTTCCAATACTCAACGACAGCTTGTATCATGACGGAACCCCTAATTTTTATATCCCATTTACCCGAGGAGGTGAAATTTTAGGAAAGGTTGAAGTAAAACGCGATGCTATAAGCGAAAAATTAACCAATAAAATTGATATCTCTGGAATACGCGTGCAATTAACGGACAGTTCGGGAAAAACACTTACCACTCTAACCGATGAAACCGGTAATTTTAAATTTAATGTACCGTTTGGAGACTACAATCTTTACATCAACGACAATGCCTTTTCAAACGATTTTATGCTGAGTGAAAATCATATTACATTTAATTTAAACACCGATTACCCTGCCTTTTATCAAAGCTTTTTTATTATTGAACGTTTGCGAAAAACAAAAAAGAAAAAATTTGACCAAAACGGTAATTTGATTTCGG
The DNA here is from genome assembly GCA_963923435.1 of uncultured bacterium. Classification (GTDB taxonomy): domain Bacteria; phylum Bacteroidota; class Bacteroidia; order B-17B0; family Aurantibacillaceae; genus Aurantibacillus. The sequence continues at coordinate 4,334 of CAWUNH010000058.1, read as the reverse complement.
AATGAGTGCTTTTAAAAAACAATTCTGTATTATTTTGGGCTTTAGCATTTTGCTATGGAACAACGGATTGGCACAGTCTGTATTAAATTATAAAACTATAAAAGGGGGTATTTTATATTCAAGAATTGTTAAAGGCAAAGGTGTTTCCTGCATGCCCCATCATGAATTGACTTTAAGATACAGCATGTCCTTTCTAAACGAACCCGTTTTTGACCAGTCTGAAACTCAATTCAACTTTATTTTGGGAGAAGGAGAGGGTTTAAAAGGCTGGGATATTGCCTTATCGTATTTGCATTTGGGTGACAGTGCTCAATTTATTATCCCCGATTCATTGGCATACCAGGGCAAACGGATGGGATCGCTCAACACCAAACGCCCTCTGGTGTTAAACGTAAAAGTAGTGGATCAAAAAAAGGTGTATTTTAATGTTCAATCCAAAGATTCGCTGGAGATTTGTAAAGGGATTAAAAAAATAATTTTAAAAAAAGGAAACCGTAGGGTCCATCCGTACCATTATTTAAGTTTTAACATAACCGGATATATTAAAACCCCGGAAGGGTACCGCCGAAGATTCATTCAGGGGCATAACACCGAATTGGGACTTCAAGTACAAGCCGGAACAGGACAATACATTAAGGCACTGGACGATGCCTTGTTAACAATGTCGGTGGGTGAGCAAGCCCATGTTATTATTGAACCTTATATGGGTTTAAAAAATTCGAAAAAAATTATGGGAATTCCGCCCGATAGCAGGCTGTTTTTTGACATTGAAATGCTCAATGAAACCGATCCTTTTGCTTTATTTAATTTTAAAGACACCCTGGTGCATTCCAATGGACTTACAATTATCGGGCCTTCTATTAAATTAAGCGATACCAGTTTTATTGAATTGGAAAATAAAGAGGAGCTTATTTATGCTGAGGGATATTTTGTAAAATTTGACAGTTTGGACCATAAACATATTACCGCCAACACCTATTTAACGCATAAACCCTTTGTGTTTAGAAAACATGCCCGCATTTTTCATCCCATGATAGTATCGGGCTTTAATAAACTGCATTCGCTTAAAGAAGCCATTTTAACCTACGACTCAATACCCATTGCCAACGGCATTCAAAAACAGGGATTGTTTTTAAAAAACATACAATTTACACCATTTCCTTTTTACGATGAACACAGCGGTTTTTTATTTACTCAAGAGGATATTGTATGCCGAACCATTAAACCGGGATTGCCCGATTACAAGGCAAGTTTGAACGATACCCTAACCATTATTTTTACCGGATATTACAAGGATGTTACCGGAAATCGTCGTATTTTTGATTCGTCCATAGATTTACAGCGTGGCTTTGTATTTGTGTTGAATGATAAAAATATTATTCCGGGACTTGCCAAAGGAATTTGCGGAATGCAGTATGGTGAAAAACGTATGATACAGGTTCCATACAAATTTGCATACGGATCCGATGGCCTGCCCCACAGAGGAATACCAGCCAAAACCGATTTAATTTTCGACGTTGAACTCATTCAAACTTCAAAAACAACCCCATAATATGAAAGCGCTTTTTTATTTATTGGTAATGGTTCCCATTCTGTTAAAATCACAAAACAATCCGGCTGATTCTGCTGCCTCCGGAACCAACAATCGTATGGATCAATCCGAACGATCTGCCGGTGTGGCCGTTTCGCCCTCTACCCTTAGATTTAATGCCAAGCCGGGAACTATTCAGATCAAATCTTTTAAAATAACCAACGATTCTAAACGAAACTATATTTTTAATTTACTTCTTCAAGATTATAAAATTGATGAACTCAATGGAAAAGAAACCTATATGCCCAAAAATTACAAATATGGACTCTCTAAATACTTGGGCATTTCTCCCAACTTTGTTGAATTAAAGCCCGGTGAATCTAAAAACATTTCCGTTTCGCTGGATATTCCACCTGTTGATACCAATGAAATATCAATGTGGACCCTTTTGATTGTAGACCAAGTGGTAAATAAAAATAAAAAACTGGAGTTGCCCAAATCCAATGCCAATGCTTTGGCCATGGGAATTAATGTTGGTATGGGATTTGGGGTGCGTATTTATCAAAACCCACCCAATGTTAAAATAACAGACGTAGAAATTTTAAAACTGGCCTATGCTGCTCCAAAAAGTAAAAAAAACAAAGGTCAACTGCTCATTGATTTAGAAAACATGGGGGATGGTATTTCCTACTGTCTTAATTATATTGAAATGACGCATTTTGCCACCGGTAAACAAACCAAATACAAAGTCAATCAATTAAGTTTAATGCCCAAAAACAAAAAACAGGTAAAGTTTGATTTACCATCAGAATTAAGTCCTGGTAAATATTCTGCAGTGGTGGTTATTGATTTTGGAGATAAAGACAATTTACAAACTGCTGAAATAGAATTTAAATTAGATTAAACCGCTCATGCAAACCGTTTATTTGATTAATTCCGTTCGTACCCCCATTGGGTCTTTTGGTGGTTCATTGGCTCAGGTTAGGGCCGATGATTTGGCCGCTCATGTTTTACAGGAATTACGCTTGCTTAATCCAACGCTGGATCCGGGTGCAGTTGAAGATGTAGTTATGGGTTGTGCCAATCAGGCCGGCGAAGACAACCGCAACATTGCCCGTATGGCAGTGCTTCTTGCGGGGTTTCCTATTACCGTTCCGGGACAAACCGTAAACCGACTTTGTGCCAGCGGATTAAGTGCTGTTATGGATGCCTCCCGAAGCCTTGCTTTGGGAGAAGGAGAGGTAATTATTGCTGGTGGAATAGAACATATGACGCGTGCCCCCTGGGTATTGAGTAAATCTGAGACTGCATTTGGCAGACAACAACATTTGTTTGACAGCAGTTTTGGCTGGCGGTTTATTAATCCGAAAATGCAGGAATTATACGGCACCGAAGCAATGGGTCAAACTGCTGAAAATTTAGCCGAGCTATACAACATCAGTCGGGACGATCAGGACCGTTTTGCGTATTGGAGTCAGATGAAAGCCGCAAAGGCATTAGCCTCCGGACGTTTTAAAAAAGAAATTTCTGCCATTCGTATACCCCAAAAAAAGGGCGATGCAATTGTTTTTGAACAGGATGAATTTATAAAATCCGAAACCAGCCTGGAAGGATTATCAAAATTAAAACCGGCTTTTAAAAAAACCGGAACCGTTACTGCGGGTAATTCCAGTGGATTAAACGACGGCGCTGCAGCACTTTTACTGGCCACCGAAACGGGATTAAAACAACACCAATTAAAACCCATGGCCCGTATAGTGGCTTCTGGAATCTGCGGTGTAGAACCCCGTATTATGGGCATTGGACCAGTTGAAGCCAGTTTAAAAGCTCTCAAGCGGGCGGGCCTGAATTTAAATCAAATTGATCTTATCGAACTAAACGAAGCATTTGCTGCGCAAAGTTTGGCCTGTATCCGCTCGTGGAAACTGGACGATCAGGATCCCCGCATCAACGTTAACGGAGGAGCTATTGCCTTGGGACATCCCCTGGGTATGAGCGGGGCGCGCATTTTAAGTTCGGCCGCTATAGAATTGCATGAAAAACAAAAGCGTTATGCCCTAATAACCATGTGCATTGGTGTGGGACAGGGGTATGCCGTTATAATTGAACGGGTTTAATGCACTTGCATCCTCTACATTTGCAACCCAGTATTCTTTCGGAAGCAATATTGGGAATACGGGACAAAAACCGTCAACTGCACCGAACGGATTTTAAACGGCATTTAAAAACCATGGGAGGTATTATGGCTTACGAAATCAGTAAATCTTTAGCCTATACCTCTCAAACCGTTGAAACACCCCTTGGAACTTATACCGGTTCGTCCCTTTGTTTAAAGCCGGTGCTTGCTTGTATTTTAAGGGCTGCCCTGCCCTTTTATGAGGGAATTGCCGAAATATTCTCAGATTCGGATTCGGTTTTTATAGCGGCTTACCGCAGCTATACCTCTGAAACAGAATTTGAAATAACTCAAAAATATTTAGCTGCTCCTGAACTCCACAATGCTCCTGTTATTTTATGCGACACCATGTTGGCGAGTGGACAATCCATGCTGGACTGCTACCGCTTGTTGGTTCAGCGGGGTGCTAAAGGTCCTTTTCACATGGCCGCCGTTTTAGCTTCGCAACCCGGAATATCTTATTTGCAAGAACAACTCGTTGCAGAAAACGTACACCTTTGGTACATGGATTGCGATCCTGCGCTTAATTCCCATTCCTATATTATACCGGGATTGGGAGATGCCGGAGATTTAGCCTTTGGAATTAAAAAAGATACATGAAAACACGTTTTAACTGGGCATCCCACT
>CAWUNH010000057.1:0-7455 GCA_963923435.1 uncultured bacterium | reverse complement strand
GGCTCGGAGATGTGTATAAGAGACAGGTATTAGCAGAAACCGATTCTCGGATTGTGCATCAGCAAATTGCCGATTTAGAAATTAATCTTAATCTGGCGGAACAGGTTTTTGAAAAACAATCCAAATTATGGAATGAAAAAATAGGTACAGAACTGCAATACCTTCAGGCAAAAACCACCAAAGAAAGTTTAGAAAAGAAAATAGAAACACTAAAGCAGCAACTTTCCATGACTAAAATTGTATCTCCAATTTCGGGTATTGTTGACGGAGTAAATATAAAAGTTGGACAAGCTATTGCTCCTGGAATTCCTGCTATTAACGTAGTAAATTTAAACCATTTAAAAGTTGTTGCGGAACTTGCCGAATCCTATTCGGGTAAGGTAAAAAAGGGTCAAGCCTTACAACTTTTTTTTCCCGATCAGAACCTACAACTGGAATCAACAGTGCATTATGCCTCAAAAATTATTAATCCCATGAGCCGAACTTTTCAATTAACCGCATATTTAAATACCCAAACCGATGTTCCGCCAAATGCCGTGGTTAAGCTTCAAATTAACGATTATACCTCCGGCGCAGAATCGTTGAGTATATCAGAAAAATTTATTCAAAAGTCGGGAAACGAATGTTATGTGTGGATTGTTGAAAATGCAAAAGCCGTTAAAAAACCCATTGTTTTAGGTCGTAATTATAAAGGACGGTCCGAAATAATTTCCGGTTTAAAATCCGGCGATTTTATTATTACACAAGGTTACGATTTGGTAAAATCCAACGATCCGCTGAGCATTATTCAAAAAAATGCCTTTCCCTTATAATTTCCAATTATGAAACTGATTAAAGAATTTAAACCCTCCAGTTGGGCCATAGATAATCGTTTAACCGTTTACCTCTTAACGGTTTTTATTTCGGTGGCCGGTATCATGGCCTATCAATCTCTGCCAAAAGAAAATTTTCCGGATATTACGGTTCCAACCATTTTTATTAGTACGGTTAACGGCGGAAATTCTCCAACCAATATTGAAAATACCATTACCAAACCCATTGAAAAACGGCTTAAATCGGTGTCGGGTATTAAAAAGTTTACCAGTAATTCGTTACAAGATGTTTCAATCGTTACGGTAGAATTTCAAACCAGTGTTCCCGTTCCGGTAGCCAAACAGCGGGTTAAAGATGCTGTTGACGAGGCCCGTTCAGAAATGCCGCAAACGCTAACCCGCGAACCGGTAATTAAAGAAATTGCTTTTTCCGAAATTCCCATCATGTACATAAATGTAGCCGGAAACTTTGATTCAAAACAATTAAAAAAATATGCCGATCAAATTAAAGAACGTATTGAGGGGCTTAAAGAAATTAATGAAGTTAAAATGGTTGGAGCACCCGAACGGGAAATACAAGTAAATGTTGATGCCTACAAACTGCAGGCGTCCAATTTAACCCTCATGGACCTGCAGCGTGCAATCGGTCAAGAAAACCTCACCATAACCGGAGGTGCAATACCAATTAACGGAATGAAACCCAATTTAAGTATTAAGGGAGAGTTTAAATCGCCCCAGGAAATTGAGGCCATTATTGTAACCTCATCTACTGGAGCCAAAGCCTACCTCAAAGACATTGCAGAAATAAAAGACGGCTTTAAAGAAAAAGAAAGTTACAGCAACAGCAACGGAAAAAATGTTATTACACTCAACATTATCAAACGTTCGGGTGAAAATTTAATAGACGCAGCAGATAAAATTAAACAGGCCATTGCAGAACTTAAATCCACCAGTATACCCGCCGAGCTGCAAATAAGCATTAGCGGCGATCAGAGTGCCCGAACCAAAAGCACACTGCACGATTTAATTAACACCATTATTATTGGTTTTATTTTAGTTACGGTGGTTTTAATGTTTTTTATGGGGGTTACCAATGCGCTTTTTGTGGCGCTTTCAGTTCCGCTGTCTATGTTTATTGCATTTTTAATTATGCCCAGCATTGGATTTAGCTTTAACATGATTGTGTTATTTGCCTTTTTACTTGCGCTGGGTATTGTTGTGGACGACGCCATTGTGGTTATTGAAAACACGCACAGGTTATTTGCCAACGGAAAACGCGACATTGTTTCGGCAGCCAAACTTGCTGCCGGTGAAGTGTTTCTGCCGGTGCTTTCGGGTACCATAACAACGCTGGCGCCCTTTGTTCCATTGGCTTTCTGGACCGGCATTATAGGTAAGTTTATGTACTTTTTACCCATTACATTAATTATTTCGCTTTTGGCATCTTTGCTCGTAGCCTATATCATCAATCCGGTATTTGCAGTAGATTTTATGAAGCCGCATGAAGAAGAGGCTAAATCGTTTGGAAAAATAACCCGGTCTACCCGAAACCGTTTGATTCTTTACGGGGTATTGGCACTTTTATCTTACGTGAGCGGTCATGTAGGCATTGGAAATTTTATTGTGTTTTTAGGTTTATTTTTAGTGTTGAACCGTTTGTGGTTGTATAAAGTCATAGAAGCCTGGCAATTCAAAGCCTGGCCCCGTTTTATTGCCTTGTATACACGTGCCCTCACCTGGTGCCTGCACAAACCCTGGCGAACAGTTTACATGACCATAGCCTTGTTTTTTGCATCCATTGTTTTTTTTATTCTTCGTGGACCCAAGGTTCAGTTTTTTCCGCAGGGCGATCCCAATAGTATTTATGTGTATTTAAAGCTTCCAGACGGTACCGATCCTTCGGTAACCAATTCGGTCATGCGGCAGGTTGAAAATAAAGTAAATACGGTATTGGGTAAACAAAATCCAATTGTAGAATCCATGATCAGCAATGTGACCATTGGCGTGACCGATCCGCGCGATGGTGATCAAAACGCCTATCCAAACCGCGGTAAAATTGCCATTAATTTTGTTGAATTTGAAGATCGCAAGGGTGTTTCAACCGGTTTGTTTTTAAAAAAACTGCAGGAAATTGATTGGAACATTCCCGGAGCAGAAATTACCGTTAACAAAGAACAAAACGGCCCCCCCCAAGCAAAACCGGTTAGTATAGAAATCTCTGGAAACGATTTTGAAGCCCTGGTTCGGCAATCTGTAATGGTAAAACAAATGATTGAACAGAGTGGCATCGAAGGGATCGATAATTTAAAGTCGGATTTTGTGAATAATAAGCCGGAAATTGTTTTTGACATCGACCGGGAAAGAGCCCAACGAGAGGGGATTTCTGCTGCTCAACTGGCCATGGAAATTCGCGGAGCGGTATTTGGGGTTGAAGCCACTAAATTTCGCGATGTGGACGATGAATACCCCGTTCAGTTAAGGTATCGGGCCGATCAGCGTAACGATATCGAAACCATTAAAAATATTAAACTAACCTTTCGCGACATGAACATGGGAGGCATGGTACGTTCTGTGCCCATTTCTTCACTCTGTAAAGTCCGTTACGATTATACGTACTCGGGTATTAAACGAAAAAACAACGAACGTGTTATTACCTTGTCGTCCGATGTAAAAGAAGGATTTAATCCCAACGAAGTTGCTGCTAAAGTAAAACAAAAAGTAGATGTATACAGGCACAGCGATCCGGTAATGGTAAAATTTGCAGGACAATCGGAAGATCAAAAAGAAACCTCTGGATTTTTAGGCCGCGCCATGTTAATTTCGGTTGCACTGATGCTGATTGTTTTAGTAGGACTCTTTAATTCTCTGGGTAAACCCCTCATTATTTTATCTGAAATACTTTTAAGCATTATTGGTGTGTTTATTGGTGTTGGTACCTTTAAAATGGAATTAAGTATAGTAATGACCGGTGTGGGTATCATTGCATTGGGTGGTATTGTGGTACGCAACGGTATTTTACTGGTTGAATTTGCAGAATACTCAAGAGCCGGAGGCATGTCCTTGTATCAAGCCACCCTCGAAGCGGGCAGAACGCGGATGACACCTGTAATTCTTACTGCCACTGCCGCAATATTAGGTTTAATACCTCTGGCCGTTGGACTTAACATTAATTTTGAAACGTTTTTCACCGAACTCAATCCACATATTTTTTTCGGAGGCGACAATGTGGTTTTTTGGGGTCCCTTAAGCTGGACCATGATTTTTGGACTACTCTTTGCAACGGCTCTCACCTTACTGCTCATACCGTCCATGTACCTTATTGTTGAGCGTCTGAAACGAAAATCAGAAAAATTACTGGCTTTTTATAATCTGCCCAGAATACTTTTATACTTGCCTTTTTTTATTTTACTCCTACAGGCTTGGACTCGAATTAAATCCAAAACCCTGGATTTTGGCGATTTAGATGCTTAATGGTATCTTTCGCTATGAAAACACATTACGGTACCTTTATTATCGCGTTGGCCGTGGTTGCCTCTGCTTTTATTTTAATGTATGGAATCCGAACCCGAAATCGTTTTCAAGAAGCGGTCCGGGTTACAGGTTTGGGAAGTAAAAATTTTAACGCAGATTTAATTGTTTGGAAAGGATCCTTTTCCAGAAAAAACATGGATTTAAAAGCGGCTTATGCCGCCTTGGATCATGACCGTTCGGTAATTCGCAGTTTAATGGAAAAAAATGGTTTAACGGCCAAAGAACTGGTGTTTTCATCTGTACAAATAACCCGAGATTATTCCGAAACCTTTGATGCCCATGGAAACCGAACAAGTTCGGTTTTTAACGGTTATGTTCTTGATCAAAATCTGGAAATTGAATCCGCTTCGGTTGACCGGGTAGAAGCTTTATCCCGTATTGCTGTAAATGAACTGATCAATAACAACATTGAATTTACTTCTGAAGAACCCGATTATTTTTACACAAAACTCAGCAATTTAAAACTGGAAATGATTTCCATGGCAACGGAAGATGCCCGACTCAGAGCACAGAACATTGTTGAACATTCGGGCGCTCAACTGGGAAAATTAAAACAAGCCGACATGGGTGTTATACAAATTGTCGGCCAAAACTCTACAGAAGATTACTCCTGGGGTGGGTCTTTTAATACCAAATCCAAACGTAAAACAGCTTCTATTACGGTAGATTTGGAATTTGAAATTGATTAAACATTAGCTTTTGATTCCCCCCAATATCAGCTTCATGATTTGGTAGGCCTCGTGCACATCAGGCACCATTTTAACTTCTAACCATCGGCGTTGATTTTTTTCAGACAACTGGCAACGGTAAGGAAATTTTTGAGTGAAGGCGAGTATTTTTTCAAAGGCTGGACCCTGATAAAAGGACTCTGTTTTTATTCCCGGAAAATACATTTTAAACAAATTTCCTTTAAACTGAATTTTATCTATTAAAAGCTCCGAAGCCATCCAGCGGATTCGAATAAGCTGAAATAAATCCAATACCATTTCCGGGAGGTTTCCAAAACGGTCTTTTAAACGTTCTTTAAAACCTTCCAATTCAGATTCATCTTTAAGCAGGTCCAGTTCACGGTACAAATTAAGCCGCTCCTGACTGTTTCCTATATAACTGTCTGGGATGTACAAAGATAAATCGGTTTCAAAGGTTACATCGCGCGTTAAGTGACGAGAAAATTGTTTTCGTCCAGCATCAATATTGGGTTCGTGCCATCCGGTTTCTTCATGCAGCTCTTCCATGGCCTCCTGTAATAGTTTCATATAGGTGTCAAATCCCATTTCCTGAATAAAACCACTTTGTTCTGCGCCTAAAATATTTCCGGCGCCACGGATATCCAAATCTCTCATGGCAATTTGAAAACCACTGCCCAGATCGCTAAATTCCACAATGGCCTGCAGTCGTTTTTGAGCATCGGAGGAGAGGCTGAGCCCGGGCGGGGTTAATAAATAACAAAAGGCCTTTAAATTGCTTCTGCCAACCCTTCCGCGCATTTGATGTAAATCGCTTAGTCCGTAGTGTTGGGCATTGTGAATAATCATGGTATTGGCATTTCTTATATCAAGACCGCTCTCAACAATTGTTGTAGACACAAGAACATCCAATTCTCCTTCCATAAAATCCAACATAACCGCTTCCAAATCATTTCCCTCCATTTGTCCGTGACCAATACCAACGCGGGCCCCAGGAACCAGTGAACGCACCTGACGGGCTAAATTTTCTAAATCGGAAATACGATGGTTAACAACGTATACTTGTCCGCCCCGGCTTAATTCAAATGCTATGGCTTTTTGAATGATTGAATCTTCATTGTTATGCCATTCGGTTTGAACGGGATACCGATTGGACGGAGGTGTGGAAATGATGGATAAATCCCTTGCCCCCATAAGACTGAATTGAAGGGTTCGTGGAATGGGTGTTGCCGTTAATGTAAGAGTATCTACATGGGTTTTTAAGAGTTTTAATTTGTCTTTAGAGGCTACTCCAAATTTTTGTTCCTCATCAATAATTACCAAACCTAAATCTTTAAACGCAAACTCTTTACCCAACAGCCGATGCGTTCCAATAATAATATCGAGCGATCCGGCCTGCATTGCCTGTATAACCGCGTGTTGTTGGGTTTTGGTGCGAAATCGGTTTATGTAGTCAATTTTACAGGGCCATTGTTTCAAACGTTCTGAAAAAGTTTTATAATGCTGATAGGCTAAAATGGTGGTAGGAACCAAAACGGCAACCTGTTTTCCGGAGCAAACGGCTTTAAATGCCGCACGAATTGCAATTTCTGTTTTGCCAAATCCAACATCGCCACAAAGCAAGCGGTCCATGGGGACGGTCTGTTCCATGTCCGACTTAATTTCGCGCATAACTTTAATCTGATCGGGCGTATCTTCAAAAACAAAAGAAGATTCCAGCTCCAGTTGCAAGTACGAGTCCGGTTCAAATGCAAAACCCTGTGAGTTTTTTCTTTGGGCATACAATTGAATTAAATCATAAGCCAATAACTTTACATTTCGTTTGGTTTTTTGTTTTAAATTTTGCCAGGCTGCCGACCCCAATTTATCCAGTTGAGGCAGCTGACCTTCTTTACCGGTGTATTTACTAACTCGGTGAAGGTTTTGAATGTTTACATAAACTGCATCCTGATCCCGGTACAATAGTTTCATGCATTCCTGAATTTTGCCCTGATTTTCAAGCTTGTGCAAACCTGCAAAACGCCCCACGCCATGATCAATATGGGTTACAAAATCGCCTGGAACCAACCGGGTTAATTCGTTAAATGTTAAACCGGCTTTGCGTTCCGTTGCACCCTGAGAGCGTCGCACATAATGGTACCTGTCAAACACCTGATGATCTGTAAAAACAGCCTGTTTAATCTCGGGGTTTATAAATCCCGAATGGAGGGTAGCCTGCCAATACGTAAACCAATGTTCTGGTACGGGTGTTTTTTCAGGAACATGGTCGTTTAAAATTAATTGAAGCCGTTCGGCTTGTTTGGGATTTTGTGCGCAAAATATCAACGTGTATCCCTGTTGATGCAACCCTGTAAAAAAAGCAGTTAGCTGCTTAAAATTATTTTTAAATATTGGCAGGGGCTGTAAAGGAATTTGTAAAATTTTGG